>CAYUVM010000024.1:0-18710 GCA_964447935.1 uncultured Cytophagia bacterium
GGCTCCCCCTCACAGCCAAGAGGTCCGGGTCGAGAGACTCGGGCCTTTTTTATTTCGAAACAAGTTAAAATTGTATTATCACCATCACTCTTTTCCCCGTTTTCGCCAAATTCCCATTGCGTCTCGATGCGAATTTTATTATCATGGGACATGGCCTCTCAAACTTTACTTCCCACTCGCTCTCATCCGTGCGTTGCCCTCGTCACCGGCGGTGGGCGCGGTATTGGTCGCGCGATTGCATTGGCCTTGGCGCGTGAAGGTCTTGACGTGGCTATCATCAGCCGCAGCCAAGAGCAAATTGAGCGTGTAAAAAGTGAAATTGCAGCGCTGGGGCGGCGCGCCGTTGCAATTCCCTGCGACGTGAGCGACAAGGCTGCGGTTCGCGATGCCATTGCAAAAGTGCGGGAAAACCTCGGCCCGATTACCGTGCTCGTCAACAACGCCGGCGCGCATCTTGCAAAACGCTTTTCCAGCGTAACGGAAGTAGAGTGGCAAAATATGCTCGCGGTTAATCTCTCGAGTGTTTTTTATTTTACACAAGCCGTGTTGCCTGATATGGAAAAGGCGAACTGGGGACGCATCATCAATATGTCTTCGGCGGCCGGGAGAATGGGCGTGCCGTATGCGGTGCCTTACAATGCCACCAAGCACGGCGTCATCGGCTTCACCCGCGGACTCGCGCTCGACCTCGCGCGAACGGGCATAACCGTCAACGCGATTTGTCCGGGCTGGGTGCTCACCGACATGGTGCGTGCCAATGCCGAAGGGCTGGCGGTGAAACGTGGCATTACTTACGAACAAGCGCTCGAGAGTTTAGTATCAACCTCACCGCAGAAACGCTTTGTCGAAGTGGACGAAATCGCGCATGTTGCGGTGATGTTGCTCTCCGATGCGGCGCGCAGTATCACCGGACAAGAAATTGGGATTGATGGCGGGATTGTGGTGGCGTAAATTCTTACAGGTTCAGTTTAATCATATTTGCCGCCTCAGATTATTCGGCGGAACTCAATCACCAAAGCGTAGGGAAAATTTATGACGAACACCGCGATTATACCCGGCGTCGGTTTCACACTGACTGAAGAGCAGAAGCTGCTGCAACAAATGGCGCGCGAGTTTGCCCGCAATGAAATCATCCCCGTCGCCAAGGAATATGATAAAAACCACCAGTTCCCGTGGCCGGTGATTCGCAAAGCGCAGGAGTTGGGCCTAACCACCATGACCATCCCGAAAACTTATGGCGGCTCCGGGCTGTCGATGCTGGATGAATGCATCGTCACCGAAGAACTGGCCTATGGTTGTTCCGGCATGAGCACGAGCATCACGCTCAATGGACTCGCGGTGATGCCGCTGTTGTTGGCCGGCAGCGAAGAACAAAAACGCGCCTATTGCGGCAGATTAGTAAAAGGCGAGATGAGCGCGTATTGCCTCTCGGAAGCCGCCGCCGGTTCGGATGTCGCCGGCATTCAAACGATGGCGCGGCGTGAAGGCGATCACTACGTTCTCAACGGCTCAAAAACGTTCATCACGAATGCCTCGGTCGCCGATTGGTTTTCCGTTTTTGCGTACACCAATCCCGAAGCGAAATACAAAGGCATGAGTTGTTTTATTGTTGATCGCCAGACTTCCGGCGTTTCCGTGGCCAAGCCTTTTGATAAACTGGGCCAACGCGCGTCTGATACCGCTGAAGTGGTTTTTGATAATGTGCGCGTTCCTGCCGCCAATGTGATCGGCAAAGAAGGTGAGGGATTTTTTATTGCCATGAAAGTTTTTGACCGCAGCCGCGTGCCGACCGCGATTGGCGCGGTGGGCGTGGCGCGTCGGGCATTGGAAGAAAGCGTACAATTTGCGAAGGAGCGCAAATCCATGGGCAAACCGATCTGGCAGCATCAAGCGGTTGGCCACATGATTGCGGATATGGCGATGAGTGTCGAAGCCGCGCGGTTGATCACCTGGCAAGCGGCGGTGGAATGTGACAGCGGCCAACCCAACACGATGCACTCCGCTTTTGCCAAAGCATACGCTGCCGATCTCGCCATGAAAGTTTGCACCGACGCCGTGCAAGTCTTTGGTGGTTACGGTTTCATCGAAGAATATCCGGTAGCGAAACTGATGCGCGACGTGAAGATTTTCCAAATCTATGAAGGCACCAGCCAGATTCAGCGGAATATTATCGTACGCGAGCTTTTTCGATAATGCGCTCGCGCAACGATCTCGTGAGTACAATTTTTTCAGTGTCCCCACTGCGTATTCTTCATTAAACGCCACTGTTTTGCCTCAAACCGAACAGTGGCGTTTTAGTTTGAGCCAGCCAATTTTGTAATTCAACCACAAAAGTGTCACTCTTAAGCGACAACTGTCAGCATATGCCAGCATTGGTCTGTAATATTAAACACGAGATGACGGGTAAAGCCTTGTTTAACCCAACGAATTCTCACGTTAACCACAAGCGATGCAACTCGCAGGTTCGCCAATAGCGACAGATTACAATTTTGCGATTAATGGCATGTTGCTTGCAAATATTGGCTGCACTTTTTAATATGATTTTCGATTACCTCAATTCGATTTTAGGATGAAACCATGAAGCGCAGAAATTTTATCAAGAATTTTTCGTTTTGGGGACTGGGATTGATGGCGACGCCCAGCCTTCGTTTTCGCGATGAGCGCGCGGCTGTGCCTGAGGATTTTTGTTTAAATTTGGTCACTGACGATTCCGACCGTGCCATTCCGCTGTTAGAAGCGTTGCTCGCCCGTTCTTTATCCGCCTACAAAAATCTCAAGTTCTCCGAATATAAGCTCGCCGGCGAACACATGGCCGATTTGGTTTTAATCAAGAATCGCCGACTGCTCGATTATAAAAATTCCGACGATGAATTGGCGCGAGGGTTGCATGAAATTGCCCGTAGTTTAGGACTGCCGCGCCAAGTTGAAAACCCTGTGCTGTTAAAATTTTATACCGAAGATCGCCGGCGCACCGCGGTCACGCTCAATCTTTTTGGCAATAATATTTTGCTCAAACAGCTTTCACTGACCGAGAATCCGGGGCCCCACGAAGTTGAAAGCGAAACCGGGCGCGTCACTTTTGTCATCCGCAACAAAAGCGTCAAAATCACCGCCGCCACCTGCCGGCACAAAACCTGCATGAACATGGGTTCGATCAATGCCGCCGGGCAAAGTTTGGTTTGTATTCCGAGTCGACTCCGCATTGCCATCGAAGGGCAAGATGAATCTGGGCTGGACGGTGTTACGTTCTAAAAAATTTTTAATTCTCGCGGCGATCCTGTTTTATGGCCCACTCCGGCTGCACGCGCAAAATAACGAAGCGCGCCTGTTTGAAGTCTCGGCCACCAAGTATTTAATGGGAACGCAGGTTGACGTGCTGGCGCAAAATGAAAGCATCCAACGCTGCAAGGGCGCGTTTTATGAAGCGTTTCGCGAAATCGACCGCATTGAAAATTTGCTCAGCGCGCAGCGTGAGACGAGCGAATTGGCGCGGATCAATCAACACGCCGGCCGCGGCCCCGTGCAAGTCAGTTGGGAAACGCTGGCGATCATCAAACGCGCCGTCGAATATGGAAAAAAATTCAACGGCTATTTCGATATTTCCATCGGCCCCATTTCGTATTTGTGGGGATTTGGCTGGGAGAAAAAAGTCGTCGTGCCGGAACGCAGCCGCATTGCCGCGTTGCTGCCGCTGGTCGGTTACGGAAAAATCATCATCAATGAACGCGATACCACGATTGCATTTGCGCGCGACGGCATGAAGCTCGACCTCGGCGGCATCGCCAAAGGCTACGCCGTCGATCGCGCGGCCTTGATTTTACGGCAGCAAGGGATTAAAAATTTCCTGCTCAACGCTGACGGGGATATTTACGCCGCCGGTTACAAAAGCGACCACCAAAAGTGGCACGTCGGCATTCAACACCCGCGCAGCAAACAGGCGTTGATCGCCAGTTTTGAGCTGAGTGATTTCGCCGTCGCCACCAGTGGCGATTACGAACGCTTTATTGAAGTCGACGGCAAACGCTATCATCACATTTTTGATCCGCGCACCGGCTACCCTGCACCATTGACGCAAAGTGTGAGTGTTTTGGCCTCGACGGCGGAAGAAGCCGATGCCTGGGCCACCTACCTTTTTATTATCGGTTTCGAAGGGTATAAAAAAACCTTCTCGCCTCAAACGCCCCTGGCTCTATTTGTCGATACAAACGACGAGGTTCATTGGGACGCGATCTGGGAGAAAAACTATCTGCTCAAATTTTTAGATTGAATTCTCTTGACACGAGCCGCTACCACGCCTGCGCGTGGCAGATAATGACGAGTTCGTTTCCTCGGCAGCGGCGATTTCGCTTCCCGAAGCCAAACTCGGCTTCAAGAAAGGCCTGCCCATGCGCAATCCGGATGGACATGTGATGCAACTCATTGAAAAATAAATTTATTCTGACACATTATTCTTCTTCTCCCTTGCCTTATTAACATCGGGTCGCTTAAAAATTAATTGGCTCGACTTCCTGCACGTTCGTCCATAAAATACCTATTCGCCCCAAACCGCCGGCAGTGCTATTAAAAAATAACGACGACGAATTCCATGAAACATTTCCCGCTTTTTCTCGTCTTAATGGTGAATCTTGTACAGATCTTTAAAATGTCACGCCTCGAAAAGGTGGCGGGGTCACTCACGCGGAGAGATGCGCCTTGCACGCGACAGGTGCCAGGTTTGCTATACACAATCATTAATCGGAGAGCGTCAAAATGTCGAAGAAAAAGTTACTAATCGCTTCAGGTATTGTCGTGGTTATCGTCGCCGCCGTCGTGGTTGGCCTTATGAAAAAAAATAAACGCCAGGACATTGAAGTACAAACCGCCGCGGTCAAAAAGCAACGGGTGGTGGAAACCGTCACGGCTACCGGCAAGGTGCAGCCGCATATTCAGGTCAAGATCAGCGCCGATGTCAGCGCGAAAATTACCAAATTGGCGGTAAAAGAAGGCGATTGGGTTGAAAAGGGCGATTTTCTGCTCGAGTTGGATCGTGAGCGCTATGTCGCGGCCGCCGAGCGTGCGCAAGCCAGTTTGAAATCCAGCGAATCCGACGCCAAGCTGGCGAAAGAGAGCATGATGAAGGCGGAAAAGGATTATCTGCGCTCCAAAGAGTTATTCGAGAAAAAGCTCGAGTCTTCGGCCTCCTTCGATGCGGTGGCCGCCACTTATCAAGTCGAAAAGGCGCGCTATGAATCCGCCCTCAATAATGTTGAGCAGGCGCGAGCCACGCTGAAGCAAACCCAAGATGATCTTTCGAAGACGAGAATCTTTGCGCCAATGGCGGGAACCATCAGCCAATTGAACAAGGAGGTCGGTGAGATTGCGCTGGGTTCGCAATTCCAGGAAGACGTCATTTTGGTCGTCTCCGATCTGGTCGGCATGGAAGCCCTGGTCGAGGTGGACGAAAACGACGTGGTCGCTATTTCACTGAGCGATACGGCGAATATCGAAGTTGATGCGCTGCCCAATACGATTTTTCGCGGCTATGTTTCAGAGATCGCCAACACCGCGAAAGTCACCGGCACGGGTACGGCAGATCAGAAAACCGAATTTGAAGTCAAAGTTGCTGTTCTTGGCAAGACCCAGACGCTCGGCACCAACGGCATCGCCAAGGGCATTGAAGTCACGCAAACGCGCTCGACCTCGGACTTGCGCCCCGGCATGACGGCAAGTTGTGATATTGTCACCGAAACCCGCGACAGCACGCTGGCAGTGCCGATTCAAAGCGTGACCGTGCGCACAATGGATCAATTGCAGAAGAAACCCGAGGGCAAGAAAAGCGGCGAGGCGATTGCCGCGGATTCTGAGAAGACGCAATTTACACCGGACAAAGACGGCTTTGTGGAAATCGTCTTCGTCGTCAAGAATGGCAAAGTTGAAGCGCACCAGGTAAAAACCGGCATTCAAAGCAGTTCCCACATCGAAATTCTTGAAGGCCTCTCCGAAGGCGACGAGGTGGTGACGGGCAGTTATCGCGCGATCAGCAAGGACCTGGAAATTGGCGCCGCAGTTAGCGTGAAAAACAACGACGCCAAGAAGGAAGAGAAGTCATGAGGATTTTCACGGAATTGACCGAGACGCTGAAGCTGGCTTTCGCCACGATTTACGCCAACAAATCGCGCGGCCTGCTGACGACGTTGGGCATCATCATCGGCATCGTCGCCGTCGTCACGACAATGACCGCCGCCAACGGTTTGGGGAATTCCTTCAAAGAAAGCATCTCCGCCATCGGCTCGGACGTGCTCTATGTTTCGCGCATGCCCTGGGTGATGCGCGGCAATTGGTTTGAATTTAGAAATCGCAAGAACCTTGAGTTGGATTATGCTCAAGATTTGAAGCGGCATCTCAACCAAGCGGTGGCGATCAATCCGACCACGGGCACGGCCAAGAGTATTAAGTATCGTTCTACGGTGTTGAATGATGTGCGCATCATTGGCACCACCGACAAGCACATCATGGTCTCCAGCTCGCTGCCGGAGTTTGGCCGTTTTCTGACCGATCTCGATGTTCAATATAAAAGGAAAGTCTGCGTCATTGGCAGTGAAATCAAAAAGCGGCTTTTTGAGAATACCGATCCGCTCAATAAGAAAATGAGCATTGGCCGCGATATTTATCGAGTCGTCGGCGTCATGGAAAAACAAGGCAGCGCCGGATTCTTTGGCGGGCCGAATTTCGACAACCAGATTTATGTTCCCATCACCTCGTTTTTGCGGTCATTCGGCGGCGGCGCGGATCGCAATTTTGATATCGCCGTGAAAGCGCCCAGCCACGAAGCGATGGGCGATTTTGAATTTTCCTTAATCGGCGAGATGCGCAAAATCCGTAAACTCAAACCGGCCGAAAAGGATGATTTCTCCATTAACAAGATGGACTCATTGATGGCGGCGTATAATAACGTCATGGGCGTGATCGTTTTGATCGGCTTATTGATCACCAGCGTCTCGCTGTTTGTCGGTGGCATCGGGGTGATGAATATCATGTTTGTTTCCGTCACCGAGCGCACGCGCGAGATCGGCGTTCGCAAAGCTATTGGCGCGAAAAAGCGAACCATCCTGACGCAGTTTCTGTTCGAATCAGCAGCGATCTGTTTGTTGGGCGGTTTCGTGGGCGTGCTGCTGTCGTTTGGCGTCACCGCGTTGATCAATGCGCTGCTGATGCCGGCCAGCATCTCCATTCCCATTGTTATCGTCGCGTTAGTGGTCTCAGTCGCCGTCGGCATTCTTGCCGGCATTGTGCCCGCGTTCAAAGCGGCGAAACTTAATCCCATCGACGCTTTGCGGTATGAGTAACCTCGAGGTTACGTATCTTCAATCAATAAGGAATTGTCGCTATGAGTAAAAAGAGCAAAATTTTTTTAGCAATGGCATGTACTGCTATGGCCGTAACGATGGTTTCTAAATTTTTACAAACGCAGCTATTTCGTGACATTGGCGATTTTGCAATCGGTTTAAGCGCAGCCTTAATGCTTGGGGTTGTGATCACCTGGCGAGAGCAACGATTTCCGCCAGCATGATTTACTCAGGCCTTACGTCGTGGAATACACCAAATATAAGCTTTAAAGGAACCAATGAATTTCACTGAAGCTTTGAAAATGGCTTTGGCCGCCATCCAAGCCCAGAAACTTCGTTCGCTGTTGACGCTGACCGGCATTATTGCCGGCGTGGCCTCGATCATTGCGGTGATGACCGGCATCTCGGTCATTCAAAATACGATGGAAAAAGAAATGAGCGTGTTGGGCACCACCACTTTCCAGGTGCAGAAATGGCCGGCGGGTGGCTTTAACAATAATGTTGACTGGCGCAAAATTCAGCGCCGCAAACCGGTGACGGTGGCCAACTCCGAGGCGATTCGCGACAAAGTGAGCAGTGTCGATATCGTCGGCGCCGAATTATGGGATTTCGGGCATATGGCAAAGTATCGCAACCTCTCCACCGAAAAAAATTTAACGGTCTGCGGCGGCACCCCGGAATACAGCGCCAACAATACGCATTTTGTGGAATCAGGCCGCAACTTGACGAATCAAGACATTAAAACCGCGAGTTATGTCGTGATCATTGGCCCCACCATCGCAGAGACGTTGTTCCCGTTTACCGATCCGGTCGGCCAGACCATCAAGCTCGACGACCGCAAGTATCGCATCATTGGCGTGCTTGAAGAGAAAAGCTCGTCGATGGGCGGCAATTACGACAACTACAATATCATTCCCATCACCACGTTTCAAGAAGTTTATGGCATGCGCGATCCACGCGGCAACGAGCGTTCGGTCAACGTCACTGTGCGCGCCAAAAGTGTGGCGCTGGTGCAGGACGCCATCGAAGAAACGCGGCTGGTGTTGCGCGCCGAACGGCGTGTGCCGCCGCGCGAGGAAGATGATTTTACCATCTTCACCAATGACAGCGTAATTAAATCTTTCAACGAGGCCACAGCCGGCGTGAAGGTTGGTGCGTTCGTGGTTGGCATCGTGGCGCTCGTGGTGGCGGGCATTGGCATCATGAACATCATGCTCGTCTCCGTCACCGAGCGCACGCGCGAGATCGGCCTCCGAAAATCCTTGGGCGCGAAACGCCGGAATATTCTCACGCAATTTCTCATCGAGGCCATCGTGCTCTGTAACGTCGGCGGTGTTTTTGGGGTGATGATCGGCTTCGGCTTGGGCAATATCGTCACTTTCTTTACCGGTTTCGCCGCCTCCGTGCCGATGGAATGGGCCTTTGGCGGCCTGGCTTTCTGCACCATGGTGGGCTTGACCTTCGGCATGTGGCCGGCTATCGTCGCCTCCAAACTCGATCCGGTTAAGGCGTTGAGTTACGAGTAATTTTATATTTTGGATTGAAATGCAAACGCCACTTGTTCGATTTGAAGAACAAGTGGCGTTTGTGTTTTTAGGGGAAACAACGAGAGCGGCAAAGGCTTGATTCTCATGGCGCTATACAAATAGCGAGACTGCGTCGGAGGTGAAACATTTGTTTTTCTCACGATTTTTTGTTATAATGAAGGCATCAAGAAATAGTCGATCAAACGGAAATTTCAGTATCTTATCGCAAATAGCGAGAAATCCAAATGGCACGAGCAGATTTACTGAAACACCTCTTTGAAAGCTATCAGAAAGCGGATGATGCCAACTTCCGCACCATTGCTGGTGAAATTATTGACGATGAGCGTAAGAAGCATCATATCGTTTTGGCAAATGAGCTTCAGCGCATCATGAACAATGGCGTACGTTCTTTTGAGAAATTTCAACCTACTAAGTCTCAGTTTGATCCGATACCAACGGACAATGACCGCCGCACTCCTCTCATTTCAATCCGCACGCCAGATCGATACCTAGATGATCTTATTCTCAATGAATCCATACAGGCGCTGGTTAAAAGGCTGATGTGGGAGTTTCGCTCATGGGAAATATTGGAAGCAAACGGCCTTTCGCCGGTTCGACGGGTACTTTTCTGTGGCCCTTCTGGCTGCGGCAAATCGGCGACCGCGGAGGCGATTGCGGCCGAAATTGGCCTGCCACTCCTTTATGTTCGTTTTGATAGCGTGGTTTCTTCTCTTCTCGGCGAGACCGCGGCTAATCTGCGTAAAGTGTTTGACTATGCTGAACGAGGCCAGTGGGTTCTTTTTTTTGACGAGTTTGATGCCATTGGCCGGTCGCGTGATGATGTCACCGAGCATGGCGAAATCAAACGTGTCGTAAATTCCTTTCTCCAACTTCTCGACAATTCACGTAGTCGTTCACTGGTCATCGCTGCAACCAATTTTGAACAGGTACTTGATCCGGCAATTTGGCGTCGCTTTGATGAGATTGTACGCTTTGAGCGGCCGGACGCAAAAGCATTGGAAGCCTTGATTAAAAAGCGCCTTGTTCCACTACAGACTCAGAAGAAGCAGCTTGACGATCTTGTTGCAACGCTGGATGGGACAACCTTTGCTGATGCTGAACGAGTCTGTCTTGATATTCGAAAAAGCTCTGCCTTGAATGGCAGCAAAAGTGTTCGCGATGAAGATATTTTAGAGGCATTAGAACGTTTCCGTTATCGTTGCAGAGTCCTGATAAAAGCTACACCTTCTGATAATTCACCCAGTGTAGATAAGGAATAAAAAATCATGGCAGGAGAGCCGATCCAACCACAAGAATACACGCATATCCCATTTGAACGAGAACCGGACGTTGAGCCTGAACGACGGCGGCCACCCGGAAGAGGGGTGCCGCCTCCGCGTCGCGATCGCAATTTACACGGGGAGAAGATACTTTCATCAATGAAATCTGTTGATGAGGTTATCAAGGAAACCCGAAAAACAGTAGGCATTGACCCTAACAAACTTTTGGTAGTCAAATTCGAGTCTCTCAATAAGATCGATGTTCGCGAGGAATTTGAGAAACGCTACAATGCTACCGTCGTAGACGAACATATTGAAGACTCGGAAGAAGCGCAAAAGACTCGCCTTCTTGTTCAATTTCATGATACGGCAGCGCTCGCTCTTTTTCACCGACAGTTTAAGGCGTACTCTTCCCTGTCGTCTTCTGGTAAAGCCAAGGACATTCCAGCGCGTTTTCTTGATTCAATAGAAAGTGTAGGAACGGTCAGTCCAGAAGAGCGAAAAGGAAGTCGGCTTCGCGCTGAGAGTTGGCCAAAGCAAGAATCCTTCTATGTTGATGTCGATTTGTGGCATCCTGGAACCGCGCAAGGGGCACGTGAGATTCTGAATGAGCTTCGTAACATAAGTCAAAACTATAGTGGAAGGGTAACTGATAACACACGAACTTCCACGTTGCTTCTCGCTCGCGTTCACGCCAACCGGAATTTGGGTGAAGCGTTACTCCAATTGGACATCGTCGCTCGCGTGGACTTGCCACCCAAACTTCCGACAGCCTACACGAATCTTTTTGATCCAATCGAGCCTCTTCCCATCGTTGACCAACCAACTGATCAGGATCCAATTGCTGCTGTGCTTGACAGTGGAGTTCTGCCTGGACACCCATTGCTTCAAGGATGGGTGATCGAAGAGCGTGATTTCGATACTGGTGAAGGCACACCTGTCGATCTACATGGTCACGGCACGCAAGTCGCCGGACTGATTGTATATGGGGACGTAGCAAAATGTCTTGAGACAAAAACATGGCAGCCAAAAGTTCGAATTTGCAGCGGGAAGGTGTTGCGTCGTGATCCGAATTCTTTTAATCCTGACAACGATCCTCCGGTTTTTCCGGACAACCGGCGGCCTGAGGCCGTACTTGAGGAAGCTATCCGATATTTCCACAGTGTGCGAGGATGTCGAGTATTCAATCTGTCGCTTGGCAATGCTTACGATATTTATAACGGTGGCCGCCAGTTCCCTTGGGCCGAGAAGTTGGATCAGCTTGCCAAAGAACTGGATATTGTTATCGTAATTGCCGCGGGAAATCGAACAGACCTGCCAATTCCAGATATAGGCTTCACACAAGATCAATTTCAAAAAGCCGTTCGTGATCAAATGCTTGTTGATGGCGAACAGCGATTATGCAATCCGGCGACGGCTGCTATTGCGGTTACTGTAGGTTCAATCACACGCTCTGCATCTCCTCGGACACCGGATGCATTCGCGGCTTTACCTGAGAAAGTGCCTTCTCCATTCAGCAGAGTGGGGCCAGGATATCAAGCCAAAGATACGCAACGTTCTGTTAAGCCTGAATTTGTTGCTTATGGCGGCAATTATGCGCTTCAATCGATTCCAGGTGGAGAACCGAGATGGGTACGTAACGACTTTTACCTCGGAGAGCCGACTCTGCGTTTACCAACAGATGATGGCCGCGTAATTAGTGTTGCTACGGGAACTTCGTTTGCGTGCCCACACGTAACACATGCTGCTGCCTTAGCAGAACGTGGGCTTTTCGATGTTTTTGGCCAACCGCCATCAGCGAATGCCGTGCGAGCAGTTCTCGGGGTTTGTACGACACCCCCTGATTGTGAAGCAGAGTGGATACACAACGAAGAGGACAAGGAGGCTTGGGAGAAGCTCCAACTAGTGGGTTATGGGACATGTCTTCTTGATCGGATTGTCTTCTCAAGAAATCATGATGTTTGTCTGATTGCCGAAGACGAACTTCCCGAAGATCGATGGCATATCTATGCGTTGCCTGTTCCACAAGCCTTTCTCAATGACAAAGGCAAACGTGGCATTACCGTGGCCATGGCTTATGATCCTCCCGTACGATCCAGTCGGCGAGAATACTTGGCGCGTACCATGTGGGTTGAAGTACTCAAGGGGATGACTGTGCCCCAGATTGAAAAATATCGGGGATCGTACTCTGGCGAAGGCAAAGCTCCAAGTCTTCCCAGGAGTGCTATACTCGATCTGCGCCCCACCAAAGAGCCTGTGGAGTGGTCAACATTGCAAGTGCGGAGACGAGTTTGGAAGCTCATCCCTCATTTTGATACGGTTGGGCAAAATGAAAATCCTGTTCTACACATCGTGGTAGGTTGCCAGCACCGGTTTGCCACCGGTGAAGATACCCAACAACGTTACGCGCTTGCAATACGTCTTTGGCACGAAAGCGAGCGTGTAAGCGTTTATCAAGAACTCAGAGAGCGTGTTCGTGCCCGAGCAAGAGCAAGAATTCGCGAGGGTAGATAATTTGAATGATTTTAAATAAACCCTTCACCGAGTCAAGAGAACGAGAAGCAAATCTTTAAAACTAAAGAAAGGTCATCATCACATTTTCATCAGCTATTCTTCAAAAGGCCGCGGCCTAGTTGAAAAAATCAATCCTACGAATGCTGTCTTGCCTTGGGAGCAAACGGTTTCAAGGCTGGCGCGAACAAACGCGCTTAGAAACCCATACGGACACAGCCGGTTGGTCGCAGAAGATTGCTTTCGCCTTGGCGGCTTGCGGCGTTGTCTGTTTAATGCAGAGCCAACACGCCGCTGCTTAAAAAAAGGGGCAAGCACGAATGGCTGACTGCTGTTTTTTTTCGATGTAGAAAAGTCCCGCTTGTTTTGCATTAAATTTATTTTTATATTCATCGTATGATGAGTCTTCCCAAAATGGCTGCCACCCCTTTGCTGCTGAGTGTGTATCTTTTCGCACTGGGCAAGCCCTTTTGCCCTTTGGTCGAGTATACCCTAAATAAAGCCTACATTGCCCAGACACTTTGTGAAAACAAAAACAAGCCGGAACTGCAATGTGAAGGTAAATGCCATCTCGCCAAAGAAATCACCAAAGCCAACGATGCCGGCGACAAGGAAAGCAAGCCGGTCTCGCCAAGAATTAATTTCGACAATGATTTCTCCTATCTCAAACCGTTGGCCGATCATGCCAATCATCTCCAGAATCTGAACTCGCTATTCAATCTCGCCTCGGCTGCGCCATTCACCTCGGCTGTGATTGCGGAGATTTTCCACCCGCCCCGCTATATTTTTGCTCGCCGGTAAGTTTTCTTCCAAAAGATTGTTGATTGATGATCGCCGTGTTTTGAATTAAAATTTTCAATCATGCCTAAACGCGCAGAGTGGGTTTATTTTGCCCTGTTGCTTCTGGTTTTGTTTGGTTTGTACAAGACCAAGGAATGGCTGGCGGCAAAAAACCGCGCTTATCATGCGGCCATGTTGCTCTCGGCTTGCGGTGATTCGTGCGGTCGCCCGTTGGCTTATCTCAAACTTGCGGAGTTGCTGCCCAGCGGCTGCGGTAAAAACAATTCCGCGCGTCCGTCGCCAGTGGAGCAACAACGCCGTTGGGAAGCCTTACGGCGGCAATTGCAACAGACGCTCGGTGAAAAATATGACGAGCCGATTCCCGCGGCAACAACGCCGCAACTCAAACGTGGCAGCGTGTTATTCATGCAACTCTGTGCGAGCTGCCACGGCACGCGCGGCGACGGCAAAGTCGAACATCCCGGCGGGCTGTTGCAGCAGCCGTCGAATTTTATCGACCCGGCACAAGCGACGTTTTTCTCCGAGCAAGCGCGGCTGCAAATCATTCGCCATGGCATTACCGGCACTACGATGATGGGCTGGAAAGAAGTTTTGCCGGAAAGCGATATGTTGGCGATTTACTTGTACGTCCGTTATTTGCACGAGTCTTCAAAGCCCTCTTCTCTAATGCAGGAAATTTTCGGAAAAAATAAATGATGCGAAATTTTTTTATATCTTTGCTGTTGTTCTGCGGTTTAGCTTGCCGATCCACCGACACCTTTCGCGGCACCGCGATGCCAGAAACGGCTATGGCGGATTTTGCGTTGGAAGATCACAACGGCCAGCCCTTCAAATTGAGCGACCAGCGTGGCAAAGTGGTGGTGTTCTTTTTCGGCTACACCTTTTGCCCGGACGTTTGCCCATTGACGCTCTCGACCTGGAAACGTGTACACGAGGCATTGCAAGCCGACGCCCAACAAGTCAAATTCGTTTATGTCACCGTGGATCCGCAGCGCGATACGCCGGAAAAATTGAAAACACATCTGGCCGTTTTCAGTTCCGATTTTACTGGTTTGACTGGCGCCCCGGAAGTTTTAAGCGAAGTGTACGCCGACTTCGGCGTCTATGTCGAAAAAGTGAATATCGCCGCCAGCGCGGCGGGTTATCTCATGAATCATTCCACGCGCATGTTCGTGGTGGATCAAAAAAGCATCTTGCGGCTTTTGATCAATCATGACGCGCCGGTTGAAGACGTCGTGCATGATATTCGTCTGTTGTTGAAAGAGAAAAAATGACCTCGCCTCTGTTTGGTTTAAAATTTTGGAAAGGAATGGTTATGTCGAAATATTTTTGTTTGGTTTTAATGATCATGCTGGCCACCGGTTGTCAGCGCGCTTCGAATACGGCGGAAATCAGTGTTGAAGAAATTTGGTCGCGGCCGGTGATGGTCGCGGCATCCGAGGCGTTGGCCGATAGTGCGATGGCGAATATGCCTCATACCGGCAGCAATGGCGTGGTTTATTTGGTGGTGAAAAATCGCGGCGGCGCGGCGGATCGCTTGCTGCGTGCGCATGCCAATGTTTGTGAAACGACCGAACTCCATGAAACCATCATGGACGGCGATCGCATGAAGATGCAACCGGTCGAAAATGGCATCGAGATTCCAGCGCAAAGCAGCGCGAAACTGGAACCACGCGGGCGCCACCTTATGTTGATCGGTTTGAAACGTTCACTCGCAGTCGGCGACAGTGTTGAGTTGCATCTCGATTTTGAAAAAAGCGGCACGAAAACTGTTTTCTCGGCCGTTCGACAACCATAAAAAGATTAGGTGCATATATGAAATCTCTAATGCTTGTTCGTCAGCTCATGCTTTTGAGCTTCGTTTTAATGTTGCGATCCAGTGCCGCGAGGGATTTACCAGACTCCACACAAAACGTCGCGAATGATGAAGTGAGAAAAATTGCCGGATTGCTCATTGCGCCATGTTGTTGGTCGATGACGGCCGATGCGCACAGTTCGCAAATCGCCCATGACATGCGCGCGCAAATCCGCGCGGCGTTGGCGCGCGGCGAGAGTGAAGAAGAAATTCTTCAAGCTTACGTGGTTCAATACGGCGAGCGCGTTCTGGCCAAACCCACGAAGCAGGGTTTCAACCTGCTGGCTTGGATTCTGCCCTTCGTCGCTTTGGTTATCGGCAGTTGGGTTTTGTGGCGATTTCTACATCGTCACGTTGAACCGGCACCCGCAGCCGTGGTGATGACAACGAATCGCAATGATCCGTACGCGCAACGCCTGGAACGGGAATTGAAAGAATTTGACCGCTGAGTTTGATCGTGAAAGAAAAGAGATGCAACAAAAGAGTATTTTTTGTATTTTGTATTTCAAGAAAAACCATCAGGCGCCGTCCCGCAATCAGTATGTACAATATTTGGTGATTATTTGAACTATGAAAAAACCACTCTTTACCCTCGCCGCCATTTTGTTTCACGTCGTCGTCTCGGCGCAAGACCTTTCGCACCATCACCTCGAAGCGCAGCTTAAAGCCCAACAGCTTACCTGGCGGCGCAATGCGGCACCCAGTGCCGTGGCCATTAGCAATTACGGCTATGATGCGCTCTTTTATCATTTGCAACTTAAAATTCTGACAACCACGCAAGAGGTTGAAGGCCAATTGGTGATGGAAGCGAAAAGTGAAACCGATGGACTCGCAACCGTGCCGATGGACATGTATGCGAATTTACAAATATCAGGCGTTGGGGAAAACGCTGTCGCGTTTACGCGCAGCGGCAATGTGTTGACCCTCACACTCAATCAAGCCTACGCGCGCGGCCAGAAATTTCGCGTGCGCGTGAGTTATCGCGGCCAGCCGCAAAGCGGCGGATTTGGCGCGTTCACATTCAATACGCATTCCGGCGCGCCGATCATTGCCAGCCTCAGCGAGCCGTATTTTGCGCGCCTCTGGTGGCCGTGCAAAGACACGCCGACCGACAAAGCGGATTCCGTGCAAGTCGATCTCATTGTGCCGGATAATTTAACCGGCGTCTCGAATGGCAAATTGGAAAATGTCCAGTCCGCCAATGGCTGGAAAACTTTTTCATGGAAGGAACGCTATCCAATCACGACGTATCTTGTCTCCATCGCGGTGAGCAATTATGCCGAATTTGGCGAGACTTTCACATTTCGCGACGGCACAACCATGCCGCTTCGGCATTATGTTTATCCAGAGAATTTGGCTTCGGCGCAGACGCAGCTTGCCGACACGCGCGATATGCTGGCATTCTTCAATCAAGCTTTTGGCGACTATCCGTTTAAAAAGGAAAAATACGGCCACGCGCAGTTTGCGTGGGGCGGCGGTATGGAACATCAAACCATCACCAGCATTGGCGGCTTCAGCGACGGGCTGATCTCACATGAACTGGCACACCAATGGTTTGGCGATTTGATCACGATGAAATCGTGGCAGGATATTTGGCTCAACGAAGGTTTCGCCAGCTACAGCGAAGCGCTTTATTTCGAGCATCGTGACGGTAAAGCGGCATATCGCAATTACATGGCGAGCATGGACTATAATCACAGCGGTAGCGTTTTTGTGCGCGACACCACTTCAGTCGGCAGTATTTTTAGCGGCACCGTCTATGACAAAGGCGCATGGGTATTGCATATGCTGCGTCATGTCATCGATGACTCCACCTTCTTTCGGCTCTTGCGGAATTATGTGAATGATCCGCGCTATCGTTTCGGCACCGCGTCGACGGATGATTTCAAGAATCTCGCCGAGGGCCTTTCCGGCAAAGAACTGGATTGGTTTTTTGAGCAGTGGGTTTACCGCGCCGGGCGGCCGAGCTTGCGCTACGCATGGAAATGGGAAAATGGGCAACTCATTTTCCGGCTGCAACAAATTCAGAGCGGCGATTCCTATCGCTTGCCATTCGAACTCGCTGCTATTGCCGGCGTCGACACCTTGCGATTTACGCTGGAGCACACTGGCGGTTTTCTCGAATACCGTTTTCCTGCCAACAAACAAATCACGCGCGTGCTGGTCGATCCGGATTATTGGGTGCTGAAAAATTTGCAACAGGTGGATTTCAACAGCTTGAATGTTGATGGCATGCTGATTCCGTACACCTTTGCGCTGCAGCCGGTTCATCCGAATCCGTTCCAGGCGAATGAACAAGCTTTGCTGGTGAATTTTTCACTGGGTCGAAATGAGACGGCGCGACTAAAGGTTTTCAATACCCTCGGGCAGGAAATGGCAACTTTGTTGGCCACCCCTTTAACGGCCGGAAATTATACTCAGCCTTGGGACGGCCGCCAAGCCAATGGCGAACCCGCGCCCGCCGGCATTTATTTCATTCGCCTGCAAACCGAAACTGCGCAGGCAACACAAAGGGTTGTGGTTTTGCGATGAAATGAAGAAGATGAAAATGCGAGCATTCTGTTGCTTTGGGGCCGTGATTTAATACCTTGATGCAAACCACTGCTTAAATTTCGTGAGCCCCAAAGGAATTGAAACGATGCGTCGCAGAAAAAACGTTTTGCCGCTGCTCGGCATTTTTATGATTTAGTTTACCGGTATTTTGTCCGCACCGGAAAAGTCAAAAACCCAATCTGCTGGCGGGCATTTACATGTGGCATCCGAGATTCACGGTGGCAAAATTATCATGACGTGGACACAGCACTTCGAAGCCGTGTGGAAAGCCGATCAAGTCATAGTTTATCTTTATGACATCGACCCAAAACCGCTGCCAGCCAAAGGGGAATCTGGCGAAGCGGCGTTTAAATTTAAAAACCGGCCGGAGCAAAAGGCCACGCTGACGACGGTGGAAGCCGGAAAGAGGCCAGCCGATTTCATTGCGAGTACGGACTCGGTGTAAAGGGCAAAAGATGAAATGGCCATGCCGCCGCAACGGTTATCGAACCTGGATCGTCTGATCGCGACTGTAAATTTTCCCGAGGTGAAAGATGGTGAGTTGAAAGCAAACTTCACCTTCATAGGCCTGCCGGCGAAGGCGAGAATAAAACCAAGTTTAGGGTCAAATATCAAAAATTGCGATTCCAGTTTAGTGAATAACATGGTGGAAAATTTCATACCCCACCGGCGCTGGGTAATTTTTATCGCGCCAATATATTGCACCTTTGGGTTGTGGCTTGGGTTGAGCAGCGCAGCCCAAGCGCAAGCGAGCCCTCATGACTGGGCAAAAAATATTGAACAGCAACGCCGGGAAAAAGATAAGGCCTATCGCGGCGCCAAGGACTCACCGTTGCCGGAGAAGGCGAAGAAAAGTTTC
>CAYUVM010000025.1:0-18498 GCA_964447935.1 uncultured Cytophagia bacterium
GGGCGATTATTTCGTTAATTTAAAAAAAACGTTTTTAAAATAAGCGAACGAAGAGCTCTATGGCCAATAAATCGCATTTCAATAGCGGTCACATGGCAATAAATCAATTGAAAAAGAATGGGGCTTTGCATAGTTCAACAATCACGGGAATTGTAACGCCACACACGGTTCATGGCATCTTTATTCAAGACGCTGTTGAGTTTTTGAAGGCGCTACCTAATTCCTCCGTCCAATTAATTCTGATCGACCCACCCTATAATCTTGACTTAGACACCTGGGATAGTTTTCATAATTATCTCGATTGGGCAAAAGGGTGGTTGGATCAAATCTGGCGTGTGTTATCTGATTCGGGCAGTTGCGTCATTTTTGGGGGCTTTCAATATCAAGATTTAAAGAAGGGCGATCTTCTTGAAATCCTCCATTATACGCGCCATGAAACGGCTTTACGCTTTGTCAACCTTGTCATTTGGTACTACAAGAACGGCATGAGCGCGCATCGTTTTTTTGCCAACCGGCATGAAGAAGCCGTTTGGCTTTCTAAGACGAAGAAATACTATTTCGATCTAGACTCTGTTAGGGTGCCATTTGATGAGGCTACAAAAGAGATGTACAAAAAAGACAAGCGTCTTAATCCCGAAAGTATTGACAAGGGGAAAAATCCTACCAATGTTTGGGAAATAGGGAGGCTAAATGGCAATTCGACAGAAAGGGTTGGCCATCTAACGCAAAAGCCGGTCGAACTTATCCGGCGTTTTGTTAAAGCCCTATCGTTTGAAGGTTCGATCGTCCTCGATTTTTTTGCCGGCTCTGGAACAACCGGACGTGTTTGCATAGAAGAGCGCCGGCATTCACTTTTAGTAGATGCAGATAATAAACTCGGCAATTATTTAGACAAACACATTCGGCAGATTGAATCGAATTTATTTCTGCCTGAATATCGCCTGATGAAAGAAACCCACATTGACACCGTGCTTACAGAAATTGCTTTGGTGAATCAGCAGCTTACGCAAAATTCCCGCGTCAAGGAGTATTGCGATGAGTAAAGGACAAGCCAGGCGGCTAACCAAACAGCACATATCATCGGGCGGCGCAAGCGGCATCTTTGGGGAAGACGCTCAAGTGCATGATCAGTCTGTTGGCCATGCAAGTCTGAGTGTGTTTGAGAAGCTTAAGCAAGAACTCCCGAAGTACCAATTCAGATTCAGGCCAGCGATCAGCAAACAGGAAATAAATGAGAAGCTCAACTCAATTGACAAGCGATTGGGAAAAACGCTCTTCGTCAAAGAGTCAAAAATCAAACCTGATGGAGGGATTCTCGAGGTTCAGGACAAAGATAAACAATGGAGGTCGTTTTAGTTGGCGAAGCAAAGTTTCAAGGAAAGGACGCTGAAAATATTAAGGCAGGTGTACTTGTCGGGAAAAACAAAGATCAGGAATTAATGGTAGCCGGGAACGCTATCGAAAGAGTGTACAAGAACATTAATGAAATCAGGAATTTCATGCTCGACGAATATCATTTCCCGTATGTAGTATTCTTGCAAGGCTCGAACTTTGCCACCAAAACAGTTCAGGTGTTTAAACCCGACGGTTCTTTTGTGGAAATTAGACATGACTCAGGCGCAATGAACAGAATTGACAGAGTAACGGCAGCGAATTATTGCATGCCGATTAATCGTAATTACTGCAAGAATATTTTTATTGGACACAAGAACTCGTCCATCATGCTTCAAGCCGCTTCCATCTATGCCCGATGCGAACCTTGGAAAGAGGAGGAAATGCGGAAGATTATGATGGATATTGCAAATACATCCATAGGCATCTTAAATCAGTTAGGATAGCATACCAGAGAGTGTATAAACCAAATGCTAAAGGAATTAATCAAGAAATCTGATCGCCCAACAACGGGTTGCAGCCGAAGTTGCTCCGCTGCGCTCCGCAACGCGGCTGAACCCGAGTGTTAGGCACCGGAGAGACGAATACTTTGTTGGAAGAGAGAATTATGTTGGGTTTACCTTCAGGGCAGATTCAATTATCTCCATATGAGTCACAGTGGCAAACACGCTTTCTTGAAGAAAAGGATCAATTACAAGCCAGTATTGGAGAGTATGTTCTCGACATCCAGCATTTAGGCAGCACTTCGATTCCGGGTATGCTTGCAAAACCTATTCTTGACATTGGAATTGCAGTTGCAGCCTTTGAAGAGGCGGTTCGCTGTATTCCGCCGATGGAGAAGCTCGGATATACCTATAAGGGCGAAAACGGCATCCCGCGCCGCCATTATTTTGTCAAAGGCGCGCCTCGAACACATCACGTACATATGTTCGAGATTGAAAGCCAAGAATGGAGAAGTCACCTGCTCTTTCGTGACTACCTGATCAAGAATCCAGCAACAGCGGGGGAATATGCAAGATTGAAACAAGAGTTAGCCAAGCAGTTTGCAACCGAGGGAGAAGCATATCAGGCTGGCAAGGATGGCTTCATAAAAGCAGTGTTGCATAAAGCGAGAGAAGTCGACCGAAGCGGCGCTTAATCTGATCGTTAGCCGTTTTACAAAATCGCGCAAAACAAAAAGCCGATGCAATAACTCATCGGCTTTTTCATTTCAATTTAAAAATCAAATCTCACCGACCCCGCAATTCAATACCCCCGCCGCTGGTGCGCAGCGTCAATAGCGGGCCGCCGCCGTTGAGTTTGCCGCGCAATTTGCCTTCGCCAAACCGGCCTTGCACAGTAATGGGCAAATCACAATCCACTTCGCCGCCGGAGGTGTAGGCGTCAATATCGGCTTTGAGATCGCGGCTTACATAAACCGTGATGCCGCCGCCGGAGGTGGAAAGCTCACACGGCGCATCAAGTTGCTTGAGAATTTCGGCTTCCATTGAGCCGCCGGAAGTACTGGCGTCGACATTGCCCTGCAAGCCGCGCAACGACACGCCGCCGCCGGAAGTATGCGCGCGCAAATTGCCCGCGGCGCCGTCCACTGCAATCGAACCGCCCGAGGTTTCCACGTCCACGTCGCCGCTCACTTCGCCGACGATAATGCCGCCGCCGCTGGTGCGCGCGAACAGTCTGCCCTTCGCCTGCCGCAAATCAATGCTGCCGCCGCTGGTCTCCGCATTCACCGGCCCTTCGATGCGCCCGAGCGTGAGCGAACCGCCGCTGGTGTTCACGCGCACTTCGCCCTGCAAATCATCCACGCCAATGCTGCCGCCGGCAGTATTGAGATCGAGATTGTATTGCTTTGGCACCTTAATGCGAAATTCCACTTGCAAGCCGTCGTTGCCGCGCCAAAGTTTTTGGCCGCGCATTTCCGCAGTAATGGCCACGCCGCGCGCGGTTTGGCTGTAGCGAATTTCATAATCCTCGAACAATTCTTGCGCGCTACGCCGGTGCCGGCCTTCCACCCATTTGCGCACTTCCACTTTGATTTCATTTTGCGGCCACGAGCGAACGTCCACCGAACCGAAATCCGCCCGCAAATCCAACCAGCCGCCCGGTTTCACCGTGAAGGATTTCTCGCTGCGCTCCTCTTGGGCCAGAAGTGACAAAGGAATACAAAGAAGAAAAAGGACAGAACGAAAATTTTTATGAAACATGTTTAATGGACTCCTTTCCGAAAATTCTTCGCTCGTAAAGATTTTCACCACCAAGACAGGAAGACACCAAAAGCACAATTTGTTATTTGTGCCATGGTGTCTTGGTGGTTTAATTGCCTCACGTTTCTAAATGCTTCTTATCGTGCCGACTTCCGGATGGTGATATTGCCCGCGCTCGTGATCAACGTAATCAAATCGCCGCCACCGTTGATCTGGCCTTCGCCGCGAATGTAGCGGCCTTCCCGGCTCTCTTCTTCGCGTTGTATTTTCAGCGGAAAATCCGAGGAAATATCGTAGCGCTCGCGGCTGAACCAGCGGCCGTCGCCGAGGCGAATTTCCGCGTTGATCGTCGCCGGCAGTTTTTCGGGAATCGCGAGGGTGATGGCGCCGCCGCTGCTTTTAAGATCGATGGCATGCGGTTTCGTAAAATCTTTCAGCGTGAATTCCACCTCGACATCGCCGCCGGAAGTGGCTGCCGACACACTCGCCTGCACATCGCGCAACGTCACGTCGCCGCCGGAGGTGCGCAAGCGCGAGGCGCCAAACAGGCCGATCGCATCGATGTCGCCGCCGGAAGTGGAGGCTTCCACCTCCTGTTTGATATTGCGCAAAACCACGTCACCGCCGGAAGTCGACGCATCGACGCGGCCGCGCACGTTTTCAACCCGCACATTGCCGCCGGAGGTGCTGGCGCTGACGGCGCCATCGGTGTCGATGATTTCCACGTCACCGCCGGAAGTCCGCAACCGCACGTCTTTGGTGGCGCCGCGCAGCATGATATTGCCGCCGGAGGTGGCGCCGACGAGCAAGCCCTTGATGCGTTCCAGTTCCAGATCGCCACCGGAGGTTTTAACGTCAATATCACCCTCGGCATCGCGCACGGTAACGTTGCCGCCGGAAGTCGTGGCGCGAACGGTGCCGCCGATTTCGGTCAGCGTCACATCGCCGCCGGAGGTGCGCAAACGCGAGGTGCCTTTAATCTGCCGCGCGGAAATATTGCCGCCGCTGGTTGCAATATCGAGGTTAAACGTGGCGGGCAGAGAGATTTGAAAACTCGATTCCAACGATTCGCGCGACCGCCGGCCTTCGCCGCGCACGATGATGCGATCGCCGCTTTGCGTGTACGACGCCTTCCGGTCTTCCAACGCGCGCTTGGCTTCTTCCTCAGTGTAGACGTCCATGCGCAACCGCTCGAGAATCTGCACTTCATTCTTCGGCCACACGGTGATGTCAACGTCGCCGGTAATCTCCGCCATTTCCAGGCTTCCCGTCGCCGCGACGTTAAAATTCTTTTTGATTTCGGAAAGATAGTAACGGCCTTCTTTGCGCACCTCTTGGGCGAAGCTCGCCAAAGACAGGCCCAACGTGAACAACGCCCCCGCGCTCAAGACGAGCCGCAATCTTCGATTTATCAGGGTTTTCATGATGATTCTCCAGTTTAGATTATAGTTTGTTTTGATTTTGCTTTTCGGCCGGGTCGCTCAACAAACGTTGGGCTTGCAAGCGCACATATTCGTTGGTGTCGGAAACGGCGGTATGAAAAATGGCCTGCTCCTCCGGCGTCAAATTGCCTTTGCCGAGCGCTTCGATGGCCTCGATGCGCACCGCGGAATTTTCATCGCGCATCAGCACGCGAATGAGCGTGTTTTTCACCAGGCTGTTCAGCGGCAGTTGCTTCAGCACTTGCGCGGCTTTGAGGCGCACGCCGGCATTGTCGTCATGCTCCAGCGCATGCGCCAGCGCCCCGGTAATTTCATCATCCCGCAACGATTCGGTCGAGTCAAAGTTTTCACCGATGGCTTTCACCGCCCGCAACCGCAGGCCCGGCTGATCTTCCGCGTGCAGCGCAAACGCCAGCGCCTGCCGGATCAGCGGATCTTTCACATCGCCGCGCACCTGCAGGTCGTTGACGATGCTATATTGCACCTGCACCTCTTTGGTGTTGGGGTCGAAGGTGATGGTCTGCACATTGGCAATCGACGGCGCGAGATAACCGCTGGGAATCGTGATCGGCTTGCCCGGCGTCAAATAACTGAGCATATCAACTTGCGCGGCTGGCGCCGCGGTTGAAAAAAATTGGCGACCAGCGATGACGCCGATCAACAGCAGCGCCGCGGCAAAACCCAGTTGCGCCACCGGCCGGAAATTGCCAAACAACAGGTTGCCCAATTTTTCCTGCCAGTTCGGGCGCAGTGACTCCTGCCGCAAGCGCCGGCGCAGGCCGTGCCGTAAATCCGCCAGCAGCGCCGCACTTGGCTCGAAGGTATCGGCGCGTTTTAAATCCGCTTGCAGCGCGCGAATCGCCGTCAATTCCGCGCGGCAGTTTTGGCAGGTCGCCAGATGATCGTCGATTTGGCGTTTTTCGATTGCGGTTAATTCGGCGCTATCGAACAGCGGCAACAGGGTTTTCGTGTAATCGCAGTTTTTCATATTTGCTGTCATTGTAAAATATTTTTTTAACTAAACAATTTTGCCATTCCTGCGGGATGACATTTCATAAAAGTCGTCACGTGTGCCGATATTCTCTCAATTTTTCTTGCATGTGTTGCGTGGCGCGAAACAGATAATTTTTAACTGTGCCTTCGGCGCAGCCCAAAGTTTTGGCAATCTCCTGCAATTTCTGCTCGTGAAAATGCCGCAACACAAACACCGCCCGCTGCTTGTCCGACAGCGATTCCATGGCCAGCGCAATCTCGCGGCTCAATTCCCGGCTCAAAGCTTCCCTTTCCGGGTCGGGATTTTTGTCCGGCGGCAAATAACTCGTTTGCTTGTCATCGTCGCCGGGAGGCGTATCAAAGGACAGAAACCGCCGGCGGCTGCGCCATTGCCGGTAATTGAGGCATTGGTTAATCACAATGCGATACAACCAGGTGGTAAACTCGCTTTCAAAACGAAACACCGGCAAGCTGCGAAAAACTTTCAGGAAGATTTCCTGGTACACATCCTGCGCGTCTTCGAGATTATTCAACATCTGCCGCGCCAGCTTCAACACCTGCCGGTCGTGCATCTGTACCAGAGCTTCAAACGCGGCGCCGTCACCTTCCTGCGCGCGCTTGATGAGTCGTATTTCCCTCTCGTCCATAATCACCTGTATAGACAGCCAAGTTTTAAAAAGGTTTGCAGGCGCAGAGCCTTCCGCGCACAAAGCCCTTGCTTTTTCAATTTTTTTCCATTAAACTGGCGACGGGATGTTGGTCGTTCTAGTGTGGAGAAAGGCCGGCAACCCAACGGGCGTAGCCAGAAACCAGAAACCAGGACACTGCAACATGCCGCAAAATTCCTCCGGGCCTAGCCCGTTCATCGCGATTGCCGGTAACATTGGGGTCGGCAAAACCACGCTCACCAAAAAGTTAGTGGAACGTTTGGGCTGGACGGCTTTTTTCGAAAAAGAGGTGGCCAACCCCTATCTCGCCGATTTTTACCAGGACATGCCGGCCTGGGCGTTTCACTCGCAAATCTTTTTTCTGAAAGAACGGCTCAAAGATCATTTGCAAATTCAAGCCGCCTCGACGCCGAGCGTGCAAGACCGCACGATTTACGAAGACGCCGAAATTTTTGCGCACAACCTGTTCGAGCGCGGCTTGATGCATGCACGCGATTACGCCTGTTACGTTGATTTATACGCAGCCATTTCGTCATCGTTGCGCCCGCCGGATTTGTTTGTGTATCTGCGCGCTTCGACGTGGACGCTGATCAGCCGCATCCGCCGCCGCGGCCGCGGGTATGAGCAAAACATTGATAAAGAGTATCTGGCGCAGCTCAACCTCAATTACGAGCGCTGGATCAAGCGCATTTTTGAAAACTACAATGTGATGATTGTCGATACCGATGCGTATGACGTCGATCGCGACAAAGATTGGCTGGAGGGCGTGATTGCGGAGGTTCAAAAACGCGTGACGTTATAGCCATTGCGCTTGGGCCGGCAGTCAAAACAATTGCGCTTGGGAAATTCCCGCCACCTCGAAGATTTTCTCATCCACTTCGGTGGCGACGACAATATCAGTGAACAGAATCTTACGATCCGATCCTTCAAAGCTGCGTTGTCTGGCTAATTTGATCTTGCCGTAGGTGTTCCATTGTTCCCACCAGGCGGGCGCCGGCGCCGCGTTCGCATTTTCGAAATACTCCCAGCGATGCACCACCCGCGTCGCTTGATCGACAAACACGCGATAAACATTCTGCGGCGTCAAACCAACGCTATCGGCATAACTGAGCCGCAACACATCATAATTGACTTCATTAATTTCTTGCGCGCCGTCATAGTGTAGCACGGCGCCGGCGTCTTTCAATTTAAACGGCAGCAACAGCCAAAAGGTGTCGTTGATATAACGCCCATACGCGCGTTGGAGCAGGAGAATCTTTTCTTCGCCCTCCAGTTTTTGCCCATTCTTGAAGGCAACGCCGTCACGAGAATCCAAATTAAAGACGGCCAGCAAATGGTCGCCATCGCGGGTTACCCCTTCCACCCGATAATTATTTTTACGCCGGTCCCAGTCATGCCGCCAATCCGAAGTTTTATGGGAATCGACTTCCACCACAAAATGAAACGAGAGATAATTGATCGCCGCAAAATTTTCATACCCGCCCAGCGCCACCATCGCTTCCTCCGCGATTCGTATCGCTTGCGGCTCCGATTTCGTCGCGTCGAATTGTTTCTGCCCGAGGCGCGAGGCGGGTTTGTCCGAAGTCGTTTGGCAACTCATCAAAACGGTTGTTATTAGAGCCAGTAAAAACATAATTCGAATTTTCATGCACGCCTTCCTTAATTTAAAACCCGCCAAGACGAGAAGCACCAAGCCCCTTAATCTTCTCGGTGGTTAAATAATTCTAAAATTGGATCAGCACCTTTTCTATGCGATCACCGACTTGCAGCGCGTCAACAACTTCCATTCCACTTTTAACGTGCGCAAAAATGGTATATTTGCCATCCAGATGCGGTTGCTCGGAGTGCGTGATAAAAAACTGGCTGCCTTCGGTATCCGGGCCGGAACTCGCCATCCCGACCATGCCGCGCGTGTAACGCCAGCGGCTAAACTCCGAGCGCATCGCATATCCCGGCCCGCCCCAACCGTCGCCGCGCGGATCGCCGGTTTGAATCACAAAATTTGGCACCACCCGATGAAATAACACGCCAGCAAAATAGCCCTGCTGCGCCAGCCGGACAAAATTTAACACCGTCAGCGGCGCTGCGTCAGGATAAAACGCGATTTCGATATTGCCGCGGTTGGTTTGAATCGTCGCGCGCGCGGTGGACAAATTTTGAAGATCTTGCGCAGTGAAATCTTGCGTCGGCTGGGTTTCTTTCAACAGACGGCCGGAGTAATCTTCTCCCGTCAACTTTTTGAGCGCCTCGGCAGCCGCGCGCGCCGTCGGTTTATCGGGAATTTGCAAGGCGGTTTCCAATAACGGTTTGGCACTGAGCGCACCGCATTGCGCCAAAGCCGAAAAAATCATTTGCGCGGCCTCGGCATCAATCGGCGGCTTGAGCTTTTCATAAGCCGCCATTATCGCGGCCACATGCTGTTGCCGCCG
Source organism: uncultured Cytophagia bacterium (assembly GCA_964447935.1). Classification (GTDB taxonomy): domain Bacteria; phylum Zhuqueibacterota; class Zhuqueibacteria; order Zhuqueibacterales; family Zhuqueibacteraceae; genus Zhuqueibacter. The sequence continues at coordinate 9,129 of CAYUVM010000025.1, forward strand.
CAAACTATCCGCAGCAAGATTCTGCGCCGCGATGGCCGTAATCACGGCGTCGCCGCTTTGCAACGCTTCAAGATAAATTGGCGTTGCCTGCGCTTGAACACTGGCCGGTAATTTGGGCAAAGCCTCCAGCGCCGCAATTTGCACACTCGTTGCCGAGTCGCGCGCCATTTTTTCTAAATAAGGAAATGCTTCCGCCGCCGTAACGCCAAAGGCCTCCGCCAAACGGCTGCGAAAGTAGGGATGGCGATGGGGCGCGTGTTGCATCAACTCGGGAATAATTTCTTTCTTAAATAGTTGCGCCAAAGCCAACGCCGCCGCCGCTTGTTCCCGCCAGGTGGATTTATTGTTTTGCAAACATTCCAGTAAAAAATTTTTCGCCGGCGTTATATCCGGCAAAACGCCGTTGCGTCGCATTCTCTCGGCTGCAGCTGCCAACGAACGCAGCGCTGTGAGCCGCACATGTTCGCTGGTGTCACGTAAAGCCAGCCGGGCCAGTAAATCCGGGAAGTCGAAATTGCCGAGCGCCGCAGTGGCGTTCACGCGCACGCGCCAGTCGGCATCATTTTTTCCGGCTTCGGCGAGGGCGGCCAAGGTCGACGAAACTTTCATCGCCCCGAGCGCACGAGCGGCTTGCAGGCGAACGCGCGCGCTGCGGTCACTGAGCGCCACGAGCAAATTTTTCGTCGCCAGCGAATCCAGCGGAATTTGACCGCCGGCATACAATCGCAGCAATGCGTACGCGGCCCGCCAGCGGGCTTCTTCATCTTTGTCAATCAGTAAATTCGCCAGCGGCGCAACCCAGTCATTCTTTTTGAAACCGCGCTGTGCCAACCGCGCCGCGGCCAGGGCAGCTTCCGCGCGCACAATCGGAACCGGCGCGCTGAGCCAATTCCCCAGCGCCGCGTTAACCAACCCGAGCGTTGAATCATTGGCCGTTTTGCTGACGGCCTCGATCAGCGCCAGCCGCACGTCGAGATCTTTTTCTTCGGCGGCCTGCCGCAACAATTCGGGGGTTGCGCGCGGATGCGCTAATTGTCCCAACGCAAAAGCCGCTTCGGCGCGAAGGCCGGCGTTCGAGGTTTTCAAGAGCGGCATGAGCAATGAGACGGCGGAGGAATCTTGCAATCTGCCCAGCGCCACCATGGCGCGCCGCTGCACGGCGCTATTGGTTGCCGTCAAAAATTTTGCCAATGCCGCCGCTGGCACGCGGCGATCTTCCAATCGAATGATCTCGTGAATCGTCTCGTGATTCTCGCTGCAGCCGAGGCTAAAAAAAAACATCGCCAGCAGCCAATAAAATCGCGCCGTTTGCATCGTTGCTCTTTCAATTTTCATGTGGTTAATATAGCAGCCTCCCTTCGGGAAGTCAAGCAGAAACGTTGCATTCGGGTGAGAGATTTTGTATATTGGCTATGCTTTAATTTTATCATTTTCAAAAAATAAGCTTTCAACTACTTTTGTCTTGGCCTGAACCCCTTATAACTTTTTTACGAGAATCAGGTGAAATCTATTTCCGTCGGTGTGGCCGGCGTTGGGCGGCTCGGCCAGTTGCACGCGCGATTGTATCGCGAGGTGAACGACGCCCAATTAGCCGGCGTCTATGACACCGATATGGCGCGCGCGCAAACACTCGCCAACGAATTGGATGTCCGGCGCTTTGAATCATTTGATGAACTTTTAGACGCGACTGACGCGGTCAATATTGTTGTTCCCACTGTTTTGCATTTCGAATTAAGCCAAAAAGCGCTCGCCGCCGATAAACACATTTTTATTGAAAAGCCCATTACCACGACGGTTGCGGAAGCGAGTGCATTGATTGCTTTAGCCGCGCAAAAACAGCGCGTGCTGCAAGTCGGTCACATCGAGCGTTTTAATGCCGCGTTGCGCGCGTTGGATCATTTCAATCTGACGCCGCATTTTATTGAATCCCATCGTCTCGCCTCGTTCGATCCGCGCGGCACCGATGTGGCCGTCGTGCTCGATTTGATGATTCACGATATCGACATTATTTTGACGCTGGTCAAAAGCCCGCTGACGCGCATCGATGCCAACGGCGTTGCCGTCGTCTCCGACGAGCCGGATATTGCCAACGCCCGTTTGCAATTTGCCAACGGTTGCGTCGCCAATGTCACCGCGAGCCGCATTTCGCAAAATAAAATGCGCAAGATGCGCATCTTCCAGCGCGACGCGTATGTTTCCATCGATTTTTTGCAAGGCCTCACCGAAATGTTTCGACTGGTCTCGCCGGAAGCAGCGCTAAACACCGCTGGCTTTCCGGTCGTCCTGGGTAAATTGGATCAAGGCGCGCACCAGCGGCACATTCTTTACGAAAAACTGCAAGCGCCGGAAGGCAATGCGCTGAAGATGGAGCTGCAAAGTTTCATTCACGCCATTCGTACCGGCACGCCACCACCCGTCACCGGCGAAGATGGCCGCCGTGCGCTCGAGGTGGCGACGACAATTACACAGGTGATTAAGCAGGGAAGTGTTTTGGCGTGAAACCGAATACTCTTACTCGTCTTTAAATTGAACAGGCGAGTAAGAGCAAGAATGCGAGTAAGATTAAGAGCATGCGTGCGATAAAACTATTTGTTCCGCGAAAGGAAATCTGGTGAAAAAAATTATTGCTGGCTTCATCGGCATTGTCCTGGTTGGCGTGGTGATCTTCAAAATTATGGGCAGTAATCCGGCAGCCGAAACGCGCCGGCAAAATCTCCCGTTGGTCAAAATTGAAAAACCACAGCGCGAAACGGTGATCTACAAATTGCAGCTCACCGGCGACGTGGCCGCGATTCAACAGGCCAATATTTTTTCCAAAGTCAGCGGCAATCTCGAGCGTGTGCACGTCGACATCGGGTCGCGCGTTCGGCGGAATCAAATCCTGGCGCTGATCGATTCCACGGAACTGCATGAGCAATTTCAACTGGCCGCCGCGACATTTTATAATACCAGAGTGAAGCATCAGCGCATGAAGCAATTGTTAGAGCAAAATTTGGTTTCAAAAGAAGACGTTGATGACGCCGAAGCTACGATGAAAGTGGCCGAAGCCAACTTTGATGTCGCGAAAACGCGATTGAGCTACGCGCGCATTACCGCACCGTTTGCCGGCTACATCACCAAGCGCTACCTCGATGCCGGCGCGCTCGTCACCCCCGGCAATTCGACGCTGTTCACGTTAATGGATTTGGACAGCGTCAAAGTCGTCGTGAACATTTTAGAAAAGGATCTTTCCCGGATCGCAGAAATCAAAAAAGCGACGGTGACCGTCGAGGCGTTTCCCGGCCAAGAGTACAACGGCATCGTCGCGCGCACAAATCAGGCGCTCGACCTGTCGACGCGAACGTTAGCGGTCGAAATCGACATTCCGAATCCGGCGCGCGAGTTGAAGCCCGGCATGTTTGCGAATGTAACGCTGGTCGTCGATGAGCGGCACGACGCCATTACCCTGCCAACGATGGCGATTATGAAGGACGACAGCAGCAGTTATGTTTACGCGAACGCCAATAACACTGCGCAGCGTCTTCGCATCCGTACCGGCGGCGAACAGGGTAGCCGGATGGAAATTGTTGAAGGCTTGAATGGCAGTGAAGATATTATTACGACGGGACAGCAATTTGTGAAAAATGGCGGGCAGATTGCCATTCAGTAAAGTGGACTATATTAGGCAAAAGATTATTGCAGGGTTATACATAATTTTAATAAGGGCTATAAGTGACACAGCGAGGCATTAAACCTGATTCTGTTAAGATACGAGATCGTGTACTTGCTATATGTTCTCATGGTGATTGTAGATCAAATCGAATCTGGGACTTTGAGACATGTTGGTTACATTTGACAGATGCCGAGAAATTAAAATTACGGGAGCGTTTATCTGCTGCATTACGATCTGGCACTGATTTAAAAAAGATAGTACTGACAGATGCAAATTTAGAAGGATTTGACTTTACTGGCGCTGATCTTTCAGAAACGTTTTTTAATAGCTGCAATCTAAAAGGGTGTAAATTTATAGAAACTAATCTTCGATACGCTTTTTTCGGAGGAGCTAATCTATTGGGTGCTGATTTGGAACGTGCTGAGTTAAATGGTGCAGTTTTTTCAGGAGCTAATCTGGAAGGAGTAAATTTACTTGCAATTTCTATAAGCTATGGACGAGTTCCAATCAATATTAGGATGGAAAATTTTGGTAAACAAAGTTTGAGGCAACGTCCACATATTAATGAACGAAATCCTAATATAGCTGAAGCAACATATCGTGCTCTAAAAGCTTATTTTTCTACAGATGGCCATTACGATAGCGCCAGTTGGGCTTCCTATTGTGAGAGGCTTATGCAGCGCAAAGTTCTATGGCAACGAAAGAGTTTTTTTAGATGGAGTACATCATTGCTATTTGGTATTATATGCGGATATGGTGAAAAACCGTATCGGTCATTTATTGTTTCTTTTGTGATCGTTGTATTATATTCTTTATTCTACTATGCTTTCAACTCGGTTATACAAACAGGAATTACAGCAACAGTGACATGGTGGGATATTTTGGCTTTTAGCGCGGCAACTTTTTGTACTATCTCATTTCCAGATTTAGTACCAAAAGCCGATTTTGTTACAAGATTACTTGTTTCATCTGAAGCTTTTTTAGGAATCTTTGCTTTTGGCCTTTTTATTTTTACTTTGACCAAGAGATTTGTCGCGCGATGATTCTTAAATCAAAACTATAATAATATAAACTTTGCTGCCGTTCATTTTGGAATTTTTCAGATCTAGGTTTACCTGTTAACAAGTCACTGGCAAACCGACCAACCCCATAACGAGAGTTTCTCATGTGGCTAACCCGCCTCGCGTTAAAATATCCGATCTCTACCTTTCTCTTTGCCATCACCATTATGGTGTTCGGCATGGTTTCTTTTCAGCAATTGCCGGTGGATTTGCTGCCGAACATCACCATTCCGGTGGTGACGACCATCGCGTTTTATTCCGGCGCCGGCCCGCTCGATATGGAGCAGACGGTGACGACGGTGATCGAGCGCGGCGTCACTTCGGTGAGCGACGTAAATTACGTGCAGTCCTCGACGCGCGAAGGCAACACGCGCGTGAGCGTCAATTTTAACTGGAACGCGAACGTCGACGTCGGCCTGATTGACGTGGTGCAGCGCGTGAATCGCATCGTCAATCAATTGCCGGAAGGCGTGTCGCAACCGGTGGTGCTGCGCTTCGATATCACCAATCTGCCGGTGTGCAACATCGCGGTGTCCGGCGAAATGGATGAACGCGATCTCTACGATTTAGCGTTTAATGTCATCGAGCCGCAAATCGAGCATCTGCCCGGCGTCGCCTCGGCGCAAGTGCTCGGCGGCCGCATCCGCGAAATTCACATCACCATCGACCGCAACCGCATGCAAGCGCTGCAACTTCCCGTGCAAAGCGTGCTGACCGCCATCGCCAATTCCAATCTCATCATCCCCTCGGGCGATTTGAAAACCGGCCAATTCGATTACGCGCTGAAAACCGAGAGCCGTTTCAACGTCATCAAACCGATGGAAGACATCGTGGTGCGCCTCAGCGACGGCGTGCCGATTCGCATCAAAGACGTGGCGAAGGTCGAAGATAGTTATCAGGAACAAACGCAAATCGTGCGCATCAATGGCAAGCCCGGTTTGACGCTGCGTGTGCAAAAACTCGCGAGCGCCAACTCGGTGGATGTTGTCGACAATGTTTTGCGCGCATTGCCGCATTTGACCGGCATTCCGGAATCGGTGCGGCTCTCGCTGTCGTTCGATCAATCACTGTACATTCGCGAAACGATTTCCGGCTTGCAGCGCGAGGCGATGCTCGGCGGCGTGCTGGCGATGCTGATCATTTTGCTGTTCCTCCGCAATCTGCGCGGCACGCTCATCATTCTCGTGGCGATTCCGCTGTCGATTTTGATCACCTTTATCTGGTTCCGCTTCGGCAACGTGACGCTGAACATTATGACGTTCGGCGGCCTTGCGCTCGCGGTCGGGCGCCTGGTGGATGATTCAATTGTGGAATTGGAGGCGATTGCCCGGCATTATAATGAGAGAAAATCCGGCCAAACAAAATTGCAAGCAACGCTCGAGGCCGCGAAAGAAGTGGCAGCGCCGATTTTTATTTCGACGCTCACGACGGTGATCGTGTTTTTGCCGATTGTGTTTTTAACCGGCATCGCCAAATTACTTTTTATCCCATTAACCATTACCATCGCGGTTTCACTCTTTGGCTCATTTTTGGTGTCGCGCACCGTCACGCCGTTGATGTGTTTGAAATATCTGCCGCCCGAAAAAGAATTAAATCGCCAGTCGCCAAACTTTTCGGACCGCGTGCGCGTGAAAGCCCATGATTGGCTCGCCGCGCTGGACGAGTGGTATGCGCAGCAACTGCGGTGGGCGCTCGGCCATCGCCGGCTCGTGTTGGGCGGCATCACCGGCGTCGCCGTGCTGTCTGTGGCGCTGGTTAAATTTATCGGCACGGAATTTTTTCCAGATCAAGATGAGAGCCAGCTCAATATCTCGGTGAAATTGCCGGTCGGTTCGCGCGCGGAAGAAACGGATAAAGTCGTCCGGCAAATCGAGCAGATGGTACAAACCGAGGTGCCGGAAATGCACGCGATGATTGCCGACATCGGCGTGCCCAGCTCGCGCAGCGGTAATTTTTTCAGCCGCAACGTCGGCAGCCACACCGCCAATGTGCAGGTGGCGCTGGTTTCGCCGCATGAGCGCGAGCGCTCGGTGTTTGACATCGTTAACGCGATGCGGCCGAAGTTGGCCAAGATTGCCGGCACGACGGTGTTTGTCAGTCCCGGCGGCTTCATGCGTTTCCTGTTGAACTTCGGTTCTTCGGCGCCGATTGATGTGGAGATTCGCGGCTTCGATCTCGAGACCGGCTCGGCGCTGGCGCGCGAGATTGCCGGCCTCGTGCGCACCACGCCCGGCGCGGTCGATGTGCAAATCAGCCGTGACGATAATTTTCCGGAGTTACGCGTGAAAATTGATCGCGACAAAGCCGGCGTGCTTGGCATCAACGTCGCACAAATTTCCAGCACGATCAACACCTGCATCAACGGCTCGGTGGCGTCGTTGTTTACCGATCCGGTCAGCGGCAATCAATACAATATTTTGGTGCGGCTCAGCGAAGATTATCGCTCGAATATTGAAGATTTGAAAAATATCGTTTTGACCACCAGCGGCGGCCAACAAATTTTGCTCGGCAATATTGCCGCGGTGGAAAAGGCCAACGCGCCGGTGCAAATTGACCGCAAGCAGCAACAGCGCATCGTCAATGTCACTGCGAACGTCGCGGGCCGCGATTTGGGCAGCGTCGCCGCCGATATTCAAGCGAAATTGGCAACGCTCAATATTCCGCCCGGTTTCGAAGTGCGGCTGGGGGGCAACGTCGAGCAACAGCAGAAAGCGTTTCGCGATTTGCTGCTCGCATTCGGGTTGGCGATTTTGTTGGTCTATGTGGTGATGGCCTCGCAATTCCAATCGCTCATCGATCCGTTTATTATCATGTTCACCGTGCCGCTTGGCATTGTCGGGGTTTTCTGGACATTATTTTTGACCAACACGACGCTGTCGGTCACTTCATTTCAGGGCATCATCGTCATGGTCGGCATTGTGGTGAGCAACGGCATTTTGCTCGTGGACTACACCAATCATTTACGCATGCGCGACGTGGCGCTGCACGAAGCCGTCGTGCAAGCCGGCCGCACACGATTGAAGCCGATTCTGATGACTTCGCTCGCCACCGTGCTCGGCTTGATTCCAATGGCCATCGGTGTCGGCGGTGAAGACACGCAAGCGCCGCTCGCCATTGCCGTCATCGGCGGCTTGACGGTATCGACGATTTTGACACTGTTTTTCGTGCCAACATTATACACGGTTTTTGAGGAAAGATTCAAGCGCGAGTTGAAAGAGGAGAGTTTGTAATTGCTTGTAGTAGCGCCTACAGACGTCAACCGTTGCAAACTAAGACAGCCTTTGTTTCATTTAAAAAGTCATTCTTCTGAAATGACACAACAATTTTTTATTGCAATGAAAATTTTTATAATGCCTTGCACTTTGCCACAACACGAACAGAAATTCCTAACGCCCCTCAAAAACGTAACGGTTGAAAAAAAATATTGGCTGACCGCTTTTTCCTATTGGCCAATCGTATTGCTTTTAGCCTCAAGTCTTTTTGCTCAAACGGAGAAAGTTCGCCTCGATTCTCTCACCTTTGATCGCGCAGTTGCGCTCGCGTTAGAACATCATCCTTCTTTAAAAGCTGCTGAAGCAAATACGCGGGCTTCCTCGGCAGTATTAACCCAGGCCCGTGCCGCATATTTTCCCGCGGTGAACTTATCGTCGAGCACGACGCGCACCGAGGGCGCTTTCGTTTTCAATCCCACATTTCCGCCACGGGATCAACGCTACACAAATTATGTCGTCTCGGTGCAAGCGCAACAAACGTTGTTTGATTTTGGCAAAACCGGCGGGCGCGTCACGGCAAATGAAAATTTTGTTGACGCCGCGGCCTCAGATGCCGAAGCGACACGCCACAATGTAATCGCCAATGTCAAGCTGGCGTATTTGAATTTTATTCAAACCGAACGCGTTGTCAAAGTTAACGAAGAGGCGGTGGCGCAGGCCGAGCAGCATTTGGTGCGCGCCAAAGCGTTTTATTCCGTCGGTAAACGGCCGGAGTTTGACGTGACGAATGCCGAAGTTGATCTCGCCAATGCGAAAGTCAATTTGATTCGCGGACGCAATTTGCAACGGTTGGCGAAAGTGCAATTGGAAAATGCAATGGGCGTGCATCCTGCCGCCGATTACACCGTGAGTGCGGTTTTTGCGATTCCGCCATTGCCGACGACGTTGGATTCGGCCAAGGCTCTCGCGTTCGCGCAGCGTTCCGAATTGCGCTCAGCACGTGCCCGGCTGCAAGCCAATCATGCGCTCATTGCCGCCGCATGGAATCAACATTTGCCGACGCTTTCCGCCACCGGCAGTTATATTTGGAGTGCCTTTGATTTTCCGTTGTTCAGCCGCTGGAATGCCGGCGTCACGCTGAGTTTGCCGGTGTTTCAGGGTTTCAACCTCAGCGCGCAAGTGCAGCAGGCCAAAGCGAACACCGACGTTGCGCAGGCCAATCTCGAAGTGTTAACGGAAAACATCACGTTGGAAGTCGAGCAGGTTTATCTGTCTTTGCAAGAAGCCAACGAACGCATCACCGCAACGACGAAATTGGTCGAGCAGGCCGAACAAAATTTGAAACTCGCCGAAGCGCGCTACAACTCCGGCGTCGGCTCGGCCATCGAAGTCACTGATGCGCAATTGTCGCGCTCCAATGCGCGCATCACGCACATTCAGGCGCA
>CAYUVM010000026.1:0-18171 GCA_964447935.1 uncultured Cytophagia bacterium
CTGCGTACCGCGGCGACGCCGGCGATTTTTCGGCAGAGTGAGCGTTTTCACCAACAACAAGCGGTGACTATTCTGAATTTTGATTATGTCTCGGTGAAAGCCAATGTGCAGGAGCAATATTATTCTTATCACGTCTCCATCAAGGAAACTTCCAATGGGCAATTGAACGCGCAATGTTCCTGCTATGCGCGCCACATGCCGTGTGTGCACACATACGCCACGCTGCTCGCGGTTTTGGATGAACTGCAGCAACTTCAAGCCGCGCCGGCCCAACCGCCCTCGTGGGAAGATTATCTCAACGACCTGCCGAAGCTCCGCGCGGCCGACGCGCTGAATCGCGACGTACAAACGATGAAACTGCTTTTTTTCATCGAGCTGAAGCCGAGAAAATGGCAGTTGCACCCCGCGCCGACATATATTAAAAAATCCGGTGAGTTGGGCCGGCGCAGCCGCCTGCAATTCGATTACGACGGCGAGCTACGCGGCGCCGAAGCCAGCGCCGCCGAAATCAAAGCGATTCAAACCATCAAACAGCGCCTGCGGGCCTCGGGGTATTCCTACTCGGCTTACAATTCTTATAACTCCAGCGAACAATTTGAATTTGACTACGGCGAAGAGGCCGGTTATATTTTCGACATGCTGGCCGACAGCGCGCTGTATCTCGAAACGCCCGGCGCGGCGCCGCGGCCGCTGCGCATCATCAGTTCGCCGGCGCAACTTTTTTTTGAATTGCGCAACGGCGTCACCGGCGCCGACGGCCAGCCCGCATATCAGTTCTTCCCGCAAATTCAACTCAACGGCCAACCCGAAAAATTTGATGAAAATTATCGCGTGCTCACCTCGCGGCCGTTTTGGGTGTTGAAAAATGAAAAACTGCTGCGGCTGCAAGACTCGTTTCCAGCCAACTATTTGATGCCGTTCACGCGCAAAGGCTATGAACTGCAAATACCGCAGGAGCAGGTCAGTAATTTTCTCCAGAACTTCGCCCCCCATCTCAAACACAACATCAAACTGGTGTTGCCGGAAAATCTTTCCCTGCAAACGGCGCGCGAGTTGACCGGCCGCCGGCTGTATTTGAGCGAGAAAAACGACACGCTGTGCGTCGAATTGCGTTTCGTTTACGGTGAAGTCGAAATCGCCGCGTTGAGCCGGCAGGACAGCTCGCTGACCAACGGCCGCGCGACCGACGGGCAGACCAACACCTTGTGGCGCGTCGAGCGCGATTATCCCGCTGAGGCGGCGGTGCACGAAGCGATGGTGGCATCCGGTTTAAAACTGGATGAAAGCTTGGATTTTTATACGCCGGTCAAGGAACCACTCGCTTGGATTTTCGACGAGTTGCCGAAGCTGGCCGCGACGGATTGTGAAGTTTTTGGCGAAGAAGCGCTCAAAACGCATCGGGTTAATCGCCACCAGCTCAATGTAAAAGTCGCGGTGGCGTCGGACATCGATTGGTTTGATTTGAAGATGGAAATTGATTTCGGCGGCGTCATGCTGTCGCTGGCGAATTTGAAGCAGGCGGTGCGCCATCAAAATAGTTTTGTGAAACTCGCCGACGGCAGTCTCGCGCGCTTGCCGGAAGAATGGGAAAAACGTTTTCGCCACTTTTTCAACTTTGCCGAAGTCGATGGCGAAAAAGGCGGCGCGCAAATCGCCTCAGCGCACGCGATGCTCATTGACGCGCTGTTTGACGAGGTGCAGGAGAAACAATACGACGAGCAGTTCAAAAAACGCGTGATGAAATTGCGCGACTTCAAAGGCATTGCCGAAGTGCCGGCGCCGGCCAATTTACAGGGCACGTTGCGCCCGTATCAACAGGCAGGCTTGAACTGGATGGGATTTTTGCAGGAATATGGTTTCAACGGCTGTCTCGCCGACGACATGGGACTCGGCAAGACGATTCAAACCTTGGCGTTTTTGTTGCGGGAGAAATCTTTGAATGGACACGCGGCGCACTGGCCCGAAGGGAAAAAAGAGGAAAAAAGCAAAACCAGCTTGATTGTGGCGCCGCTGTCCGTTCTTTTTAATTGGGAAAAGGAATGCGCGAAATTTTCGCCGGATTTAAGCCTGCTCATTCATCACGGTTTGGAGCGCGAGAAATCCGCCGCGCATTTTAGCGAATACGACATCATTCTCACCTCCTACGCCACAATGCGGCTCGATATCGAGTTCTTCAAGGATTTTAGGTTTCATTATGTCATTCTCGACGAATCGCAGAACATCAAGAATCCGATTTCGCAAACCGCGAAGGCCGCGGCCATCTTGCAGGGCAAACATCGCCTCGTGCTCACCGGCACCCCGGTGGAAAACAACACTTCTGAATTGTGGTCGCAATTCTCGTTTTTGAATCCCGGCATGTTGGGCAGTTTGCATTATTTTCAGAACGCCTTCAGCGTGCCGATCGAGCGCTACAACGACGAGGCCGCCGCCAACCTGCTGCGCAAAATGATCGCGCCGTTCCTGCTCCGCCGCACCAAAGATGAAGTGGTGAAAGAACTGCCGCCGAAAAGTGAGCAGATTTATTACTGCGAAATGACCGACGGCCAGAAAAAATATTACAATCAGGTGCGCGATCAATATCGCGCCGAGATCATGAATGTGATCGACACCACCGGCCTGCAGGATGCGCGCTTCAAAGTGTTGCAGGGGCTGACGAAACTCCGCCAGCTCGCCTGCCATCCGCGTTTGATCGACGAAACCAGCCGCCGCGATTCCGGCAAATTCGAGGCGTTTCTCGAGTCGCTGCGCGAAATCGTTGCCGGCGGCCACAAAGTTTTGGTGTTCTCGCAGTTTGTGAAAATGCTGAAGCTCATCGCTGATGAGTTGAAAAAAGAGAAAATCAAATTCGAAGTGCTCACCGGCGCCACCCGCGACCGCGAAACCTGCGTGAAAAATTTTCAGGAAGATTCGGCCACCAAAGTTTTCCTCATCAGCCTGAAAGCCGGCGGCCTCGGCCTGAATCTCACCGCCGCCGACTACGTGATGATCTACGATCCGTGGTGGAACCCCGCCGCCGAGCGCCAAGCCACCGACCGCGCCCATCGCATCGGCCAAACGAAAAACGTTTTCGTCTACAAAATGATCACCCGCGACACCGTCGAAGAAAAAATTCTCGAGTTGCAAAAGCGGAAAGAGAATTTGGTTTCGCAACTCATCACCACTGACGCCGGTGTTTTCAAACACCTCACCGCCGACGACATCCGCGGCCTGTTCAGCTAAACTTGCTTTTTCGCTCTTTTGCTTTTTATCTTTTTTGTTCCCCCATACCCTAACTCATATAGAAAACGCTGTGACAGCACGTCGCAGCGTTTTTATTTTATAGAAACCTCTTGCTTTTGGAAGCAAAGGCATTAATTTAAGTTTTAAAATCACTTTTATGCTAGCGCTTAACAAAGAACTTTCTTAACCACGAAGACACAAAGGCACGAAGCGAAAAATCATCATAAGGTTTTCTTAATGTCTTTGTGCCTTCGTGGTCTACAGATTCTTTAAAAGTCTAATATCGCCCAAGTGCGGTCAAGTCGACATGACTTCTTGTGGTCCAACTTTTCACCATCTTAGAAAGGAGCGGAAAGATGCAACGCTCAAATAAAGCCATCCGTTTTATATTAACGGCGTTGTTTTGCTTTTTGCTCGGCGCCTTTTACCAAGCACAAGACAAAAATCGGATCACCCGCGAAATGGTCGCCGTCGCGGAACAGATGATCGGCCTGAAGTTCACCGAGGCCAAGCGGGATTCGATGCTCGGCGATTTGAAAGAGAATTTAGATAATTTTGAAAAGGTGCGCGCCATCACCCTGAACAACAGCGTGCCGCCGGCGCTGTTGTTCAATCCCGTTCCCGCCGAGAAAAAATTCGACACCAAACAGTTGCCGCAAGTTTGGAGCAGGCCCGCGAAAATTGCGGTGCCCGCCAACCTCGAGGCCCTCGCCTACGCCTCGGTCAATGAACTTGCCGAACTGATTCGCACGCGCAAGATTACTTCAACGCAGCTCACGAAAATGTATCTCGACCGGTTGAAGAAATACGGGCCGAAATTGGAATGCGTCGTCACCCTCACCGAAGAACTGGCGCTCCAACAGGCGCAGGCCGCGGACGCGGAAATTGCCGCCGGCAAATATCGCGGGCCGTTGCACGGCATTCCGTACGGCGCGAAAGATTTGCTCGCAAAACGCGGCTACAAAACCACGTGGGGCTCGGTGCCGTACAAAGAACAAATGATCGACGCCGACGCGACGGTGATTCAAAAACTTGAAGCTGCTGGCGCGGTGTTGGTGGCAAAATTGACGATGGGAGAATTGGCCTGGGGTGACGTGTGGTTTGGCGGCAAAACGCGTAACCCGTGGAATTTGGAACAAGGCTCCAGCGGCTCCTCCGCCGGTTCGGCTTCGGCAACCGCCGCCGGACTCGTGGCGTTTGCCATCGGCACCGAAACCTGGGGCTCGATTGTGTCGCCCTCCACGCGCTGCGGCGTGACCGGATTGCGCCCAACCTTCGGCCGTGTCAGCCGCGCCGGCGCGATGGCGCTCAGTTGGTCAATGGATAAAATCGGGCCGATCTGCCGCACGGTGGAAGATTGCGCGTTGGTGTTCGACGCGATCATTGGGCCGGACGGTGTCGATCAAACCATTGTCGATCTTCCTTTTAATTATAACGCGAAGGTGAAATTGAGCGGCCTCCGCCTCGGTTATTATCAAAGCGCGTTTGAGAAAGACACGACGTTCAAAACACAAAATGACGCCGTGCTCGCGAAGCTGCGGGCCGCCGGCGCGAATCTCATTCCGATTGAATTGCCGGATTATCCGATCAACGATCTTTCGTTTATTTTGAGCGCGGAAGCGGCCGCGGCGTTTGATGAGCTGACGCGTTCGGGCAAAGACGATCTACTCGTGCGGCAAATTAAAAACGCGTGGCCCAATGCCTTTCGCGCCGCGCGCTTCATTCCGGCGGTGGAATACATTCAGGCCAATCGTGTGCGTTATCTCGTCATACAAGCGATGGAAAAATTGATGTCGACTGTCGACGTGTACGTGACGCCGTCGTTCGGCGGCACGAATTTGTTGCTGACCAATTTGACCGGCCACCCGTGCGTCGTCGCGCCGAACGGCTTTGATAAAAAAGGCAACCCGATCAGCATCACGTTTGTCGGGCGTTTGTACGACGAAGCCACGACGCTGGCGGTGGCCAAAACTTTCCAGGACGCGACGGATTTTCATACGAAACATCCGCCGCTGTTTCCGTGATCAATTTAACCACGAAGGCACCAAGGCACGAAGTTAAAAATTACTTGGTGTCTTCGGGTCTTGGTGGTGAGCAAGTTTGAATTCTATTGCAAAGATTTCACCCGGAGTCTCGTATGTCGCGCCGCATTTCAATTTTGCTGCTCTCGTGCAGCCTGCTTTATCTCACCGGCTTTGCCCAAACCGGCAATCTGCCGCCGGATTCGGCGCAGAAAAAAGCCGCTGCGTCATTTGACACGTTGCAGCAGAAAAATACTAAAGCTGCGCCAGCGGACACTTCCGCCACGTGGATGAAAACCGCGTGGCAGTGGGTGAAAAACCCCGCGATTATTCTCGGCGCGATTCTCATTCCAATCCTCATTTTTGCCGCAAAAATTCTCAGCGGGCAAACACAGCTTCCCAACATCACGAGGTGGTGGAGCCGCCAAAAGCATCGCCGGCGTTATTGGCGACAACTCAAAGACGAGCACGGCTCGATTAATCTCATCGGCTTTCAAGCCTCGGCCAATTTGCCGGTGCGCACGCTGGAAGTTTTTGTGGCGCTGCGGTTGATGGAACAATCTCACGGCGGGAGAATGGAGGAGTCTTTTGAGCGTGAAAACGACCGCGCGCTTTCGCCCGAGAAAGTTTTGCAGCGCGCCTTTTTTAGCCAGCGCCCGAAACGCGTGCTGCTGATCATCGGCGATCCCGGCTCCGGCAAAACCACGCTGATGAAATACTATGTCATGTGCTGCCTTGATAAATCCGGCCGCCAACAACTCGGACTGCCGCGCCTGCTGTTGCCGGTTTTTGTGCCATTGCGGCAAATTGATCCGGATAAACCTTTTTGCGAAGCGCTCAGCGCCGCCGTGACCAGCAAAAACAAACCCCTGCCCGCGAACTTGCTGGAAGATTGGCTGGATGAGCGCGGCGCGCTGGTGATGCTCGACGGTCTCGATGAAATCAGCGATTTATCGCGCCGGCGCCAGGTTTGCCGGTGGATTGAACAGGCCTGCCGTGATTATTCCCGCTCGTATTTCATCGTCACCTCGCGGTACACCGGTTATCGCGTCAATGATGAGGTGGAACTGCGCGTCGAGCATTTGCGCGCCGACGTACAAGATCTCAACGACGAACAAAAAACCGTTTTTTTGAAAAATTGGTTTGGCGCAGTTTATCAGGACGAAGCCGCGACCGGCGCGCGGGAGTCGGCCGAAAAAATTGCTGCGGCGATCATTGCCTATCTGAGCGCCGAAGAAAATGCCAGCTTGAAGCAACTGGCCGGCACGCCGGTGTTGCTGCAACTCATGGCGATTTTGTGGAAGGAATACGGCACGCTGGTTTCCGGGCGCGCCGGGCTGTATGAAAAATGCACCGACTATCTGCTCGACCGCCGCGAACGTGTGCGTGACATGCCGCCACCGCTGCCGGCCGAGCAGGCGAAAATTATCCTGCGGCCGGTGGCGTTGTTTATGCAGGAAGCGTTGCAAACCCATGACATTCCGGCAACCGAATTGGCCGCGCGCATAGAGCGCCTGCTGCAGGAAGTGAAACCGGGCCTGTCGCCCACGGTTTTTCTCGAGCATTTGCGCGACCGCGCTGGCTTGCTCAAACGTTTTGGAGACGCCAGCTATGTTTTTACCCATCATTCGTTCCGCGAGTTTTTGGCCGCCGGCGAGCTGGCCGAGCAGATCAAAAGCCGGCCCGGCCGCGCCCAAATTTTGGCGGACAACTCGCGCCACGGCTGGTGGCGCGAAACCTTGCTCTTCAGCCTCGGCTTATCCAAGCCCGTCATCTTCACCGAATTTTTCGAGCGCTTTTTGCCGCACGCCCACAACACGCCGGAAGCCGTGCCGCTGCTGGAAACCATCATCAAAGAAGCGCCGCACAAGCCGACCGCAGCGTTTGAAAATTTCTTCGCGAACAGCGAGGCCGATTGGCAGAAACGCTACAATGCGCTGCTGGGCCTGCGTTTGATCGCTTCGGAACCGGCGAAAGCGTTGGTGCAAAAAGTTTGGGAGCAGGAAAAAGAGCCGCGCGTGAAACAAAAAGCCGAAGAAATTTTGCTCGAATGGAAATTGCGCCGGCCCGAAGCGGAAAAAGCTGCCGTGGACATGCTGCGCGTGCAGATCGACGGCAAAGCCCGCGAGTTGCCAAAACGAATTTTCAATCCGATTGAATTAAACGCCGAGTACATTCTCATTCCCGGCGGCAAGTACAAATATTCCGTCACGAAACAAGAAACTGCCGTGCCACCACTGTATTTTGCCAAATACCCGGTAACCAACAAGCAATATCGGCGGTTTATTGATTATCTGGCGGGCAAAGAAAATATGGAAGAAGCAGCGTCAGTTTTATCAACCGGAAAATTTGGCCAAAGCCTTCTTGAACATACCCAAAATTACAAAGGTTTTGTGACGTATTTGGGAAATCCTGATCCAGCGCAATGGGCCAATACGTTGCGTTCGGAATTTGATGACGACAAACGTTTCAACAGCGACGACCAGCCGGTGGTCGGTATTTCATGGTACGCGGCGACGGCATATTGCCATTGGTTAACCACCGTAGAGACGTTCCGCCGGAACGTCTCTACGCCTGGGAATGTCTCTACGGTTTTTCGTTTGCCCACCGAAATCGAATGGGAATGGGCCGCGAGTGGCGGCAATCGTGAATATCCGTGGGGCAATGAAGAACCGGATGAGACGCGCGCGAATTACGGTAAAAAAGTCGGACAAACGACGCCAGTGGGCGCGTATCCTGCCGGCGCGACGCTCGAGGGCTTGATGGACATGGCTGGCAATGTTTGGGAGTGGATGGAGAACTGGTATGGTACAGGTAAAGCTGCGCGCGCTCTGCGTGGCGGGTCTTGGGACATTCCCTTGGACGACCTGCGGTGCGCGGCGCGTGTCCTCAATCTCCCCGTTATTCAATGGAGCTATGCTGGTTGTCGCGTGGTGTGTCGCCAGTCATAAAGTTTTTGATACTCTGTTACTCTGTCCATCTGAAACTCTGATCATCTGAGTTTTTGTTTTTCGCTAAACCCGCGAAGCGGGTCGAAAATTTTTTTGAAGAGCTTGACGCTTGTCAAGCGGAGAAGAGCCCAAATAGATGCGCGCGCTCTGCGTGGCGGGTCTTGGAACAATACCATAGACAACCTGCGGTGCGCGGCGCGTGACAACAATCACCCCGATAATCAATGGAACAATGCTGGTTTTCGCGTGGTGTGTCGCCAATCATGCCCAATAAAATGTTCGGCAGCGTCCGAACCCCACGGGCGTAGCCTGATGCCCCGTTTTCACGGAAACGGGGACTGGCGTTCGGGCATGACATGCGGCTCTTCTTCCGGTAGCGAACCTCCGCTGCGGGCGGGGTAAGCTCAAACATACAAACCCTACGGGCGCAGCCGGCGGGCTGCTTTAGTAGGAAGTATCGAACAAGCAGCCCGTGTCATTTGTGTTCACACGTAAACGTTCGTAGTTGCCCCTTCAGGGGCCGACCGTTCAAGTCCAAGACGAGCGCCTGAAGGCGAAACTACAAACAACTACAAACGTTTGCGATGCGCCGCTGGCAAACCTCGCCGCTGGAAAATCTCGAGCAGCGTCTCGCCAGTTGGCGCGGGCACGCGCAGCAGGCGGATACCCACCAGTTGCTCCTGTCATTGGGGTTGGCAGAAACCGTAAATTTCCCACAATTTTAATTCCCCGCCACCCCGCGAGCGAAATCGAACTTGGTCGTCAAGCGCGTGCAAGCTTAGAAAATCTTTCCGGCCAAGTTCGACTTCACCGAATCATTTGACTTTCTCGCCAATTTTTGCTAACATACCAGCGCGAGCGAAGTCGAACTTGGTCACAAGACCTGTGCATGTTTAGAAAATTATTCTGACCAAGTTCGACTTCACCTGATCAATATGGAAAAAATCGACCTCTGCATCATCGGCGCCGGGCCGGCGGGCATTGCCACGGCGGCGGCGCTGGTGAAATTAAATCCCAGCTTGCTCGATCATCTCGTGATTTTGGAAAAGGCCGAGCACCCGCGCCACAAACTGTGCGGCGGTGGGCTGACGCCGTGGGCGGATGCGTTGCTGGCCGAGCTGGAGTTGGAAGCAAAGGTGCCGACGTTGGCAGTCGATCACGTGCAGCTTTATTTAGATGATCACCCGCTCGCGTTTCACAAGCCCGGCATGTTGCGCACCATTCGCCGCAATGAGTTTGACGCGGCGCTGGCAAAAAGTTTGCGCGCCAAAGGCGTTCGCCTGTTGGAAAAAACGCCCGTACAAAATCTAACCGAAGAACGCGACGGCATCCGCGTCGAAACGGTGAACGAAACTTTTCTCGCAAAAATCGTGGTCGGCACGGACGGGGCGAAGAGTCTCGTCCGGCGCACTTTTTTTCCGGAAAACTCCTCGCGGGTGTCGCGGCTGATTGAAATTTTAACGCCGGCGACGAACGGCTTGGCGCAAGAATTTTCGCAACAGCGCGCGGTGATCGATTTTCGCGAAATCAAAAACGGCTTGCAGGGTTACATTTGGGATTTCCCGTGCCTCTGCGAGGGCGCGCCGCATTTGAACATCGGCGTGTTCGATAGCCGCATCGCCGCCGAAGAGTCGCGCGCCAACTTGCCGGAAATTTTGCAGCGCCATCTCGACACTCGCGGCTGGAACATTTCGGTGGATTTGATGGGCCATCCGGAACGCTGGTTTCACCCGCAGGATGTTTACAGCAAACCGCGCGTGTTGCTCGCGGGCGACGCCGCCGGCGTCGAGCCGTGGTTGGGCGAGGGCATTACGATGGCGCTGGCTTACGGGCCGGTGGCCGCCGCGACGATTGTTTCGGCGTTGGCGAAAAAAGATTTCGCCTTTGCCGATTATCGCCGCAATATTCTCGCGGCAAAACTCGGCAAAATTTTGCGGCGCAATCGCCTGGTGGCGCGGCTGTTTTACTCGCCCAAAGTTTTTTCTCTATTGCCGCCGGGCGGGCGCATTTTACAGACCTATCTCGAGCATCGCATCCGGCGGGGAATTAAAATGAAAACCGCCGCGCGGCGCGACGAAGAGGGATGAAAATAAAAATTTTTATCTAAAAAATGCTGCACCCCAATGACCGCAAGGCAAAGTGTTTTTAGCCGGTTGCGGAAAAGCCGAAATTAACTAAAAACGTCATGCCTGAATCTATCGTTTCACCGGGTTTTCTGGATGCCCGCCGGAGTTTATCTGCCGCATGTTCAATTCCGCTCTGATGAAATTCAGATCAACCACGAAGGCACCAAGACACGAAGTTTACTTTGTTTTTGGTGCCTTCGTATTTTGGTGGTTAAAAAACCTCAGCGTATTCCGCGAAACGAATCCTTGCAAAGTTTTCTGCCGATGATTATATTAATCATATCTTTCATCTCGTAACCCAAACGTGTTGAAAATATAACTAAGGAGTTGACGATGATCCCCGAATACAAACCCACCACGTATCTTGATTTTTCCCAACCCGCGAATAAGCAAGGCATTGAAGACGCGCTGAAATTGATCGAAGGCCAGTTCAATCGCGAGTGTCCGCTGTTTATCAACGGCAAAGACGTGAAAACCGGTGAGCTTTTCAAGTCCTACAATCCCTGCGAGAAAACGCAAGTCGTGGGCACGTTCCACAAAGCGGGCAAGAAAGAAGTTGATCTGGCGATGGACGCGGCGTGGCGCGCGTTCGCGTCCTGGAAAAATGTCGATCCGAAAGAACGCGCGATCGTGCTCTTCAAAGCCGCGGAAATTATGCGCCGCCGCCGTTTTGAGCTGAACGCGTGGATGATTATCGAAGCGAGCAAAAATTGGAACGAGGCCGACGGTGAAGTGGCCGAGGCCATCGACTTTCTCGATTTTTACGGCCGCGAGATGTTGCGTTATTCCGAGCGCCAGCCGATTACGCCGCTGGCCGGCGAATATAATGAATTGGTTTACATTCCGCTTGGCGTCGGCGTGGTGATTCCGCCGTGGAATTTTCCGTTGGCGATTCTCACCGGCATGGCCTGCGCTGCGATCGTGACCGGCAATCCCGTGCTCTTGAAGCCTGCCAGCGACACGCCGGTGCTTGGATATAAATTCGTTGAGGTGATGCGGGAAGCCGGATTGCCCGACGGCGTGTTGAATTACATTCCCGGCAGCGGCGGGGTGATTGGCGATTATCTCGTGGCGCATCCGAAAACGCGTTTCATCGCGTTCACCGGCTCGATGGAAGTGGGCTTGCACCTCAATCAACTCGCCGCGACGCCGCAGAAAGGGCAAATCTGGGTGAAGCGCGTGGTGGCGGAAATGGGCGGCAAAGACGCCATTATTGTTGATGACGACACCGACGTGGCCACGGCAGTCGAAGGCGTCGCGTTGAGCGCGTTCGGTTTTCAAGGCCAAAAATGCAGCGCCTGCTCGCGCGCGATTATTCATGAAAAAGTTTACGACGAGTTCGTGCAGCGCCTCGCCGAGCGCGTGCGCAAAATCACTGTTGGCCCGGTGAAAAATCCGGCGAACTGGATGGGCGCGGTGATGAGTGGCAGCGCGCACGAGAAAATCATGCAATACATTGACATTGGCAAAAAAGAAGGCAAGCTCATTGCCGGCGGCGAGGCCGGCCCGGATTCCGGTTATTTTATTCAGCCGACAGTTTTCAAGGACGTCGCCGCGAACGCGCGCATTTCCTGCGAAGAAATTTTCGGCCCGGTGCTGGCGGTAACGAAGGCGCGCGATTTTGATGAAGCCATCAAATTCGCCAACGCCACGGACTTCGGCCTCACCGGCGCGGTGTACACGCGCGATCGCGCGAAATTGGAAAAAGCCAAGCGCGAGTTTCATTGCGGCAATTTGTATTTAAACCGCAAATGCACCGGCGCGCTGGTCGGTGTGCATCCGTTCGGCGGTTTTAACATGAGCGGCACCGACTCCAAAGCCGGCGGCCGCGATTATCTCGGTTTGTTCTTGCAGGCAAAATTGATGTCGGAGAAATTTTGATTTTTTTATACCGCCCGGGCGCTCCGAGCGCCCGGGCGGTTAAAAATTCACGCTTGATTTTATAAAAAGATTTATTTAAACTTTGTATCATTTTCGGACGTTACCAATAACACCCAACAAGCTTGAAAGTTTTTCTGCCGAGGGGCTTTATGCTTTCATCTGACTAATCACGAATAAACTGCCGGCCACAACGTTTTGCGGAAATAACTGATATTGTCCATTTTTAAATAACTATTATAAGGCATTTTACAAAAAGTTTCGACTATCAGAAATAAATGGCTCTATATGGAAACATTTCGTAGATACCGGCGCGCTTTATAATTATGAGTTCGGCGAAACTCGGCAGAATTAACTTCTAAAACCTGATTTTCGAATGATCTAAATTTGAGACCAATATGCCCGTACGCATTAAACCAATTCAAAAACTCAAGCCGTGCATACTGACTTTGACAAGTATTGAAAATATATCTAACCTTGTAATTAGAAATTTCGAATCTATTACTTTTGCAGCCAATGATGGAGTATGGGAAATATATGATGAAGGGGATAAAGAAAACTTCTTTAAGTATATCTCCGATAGAGCCAAGTTAGATTCATTTGTCATAAAAGCGACAGATCACAACAAATCGAGAGCTTTGGAAGTCGTATTTAATGAGAAGCAGGCAAAAATTCATTTCTCTGCCAGCCCAGATCATGAAAACTGGTTTGAACATTTTATTATTGATGTAAAAAAATACCTTTTGCCACCTACTTTCTCGCAACGTTTGGTATATTTATATGGACAACATGATTATGAGTTTGAAATACCTTTTGTTATTAAAATCCCAATAGGTCCCTATGCATCTTCAACTCCTTATTGTTTGATTATCCTTCACAAGAAACCACGCAGTGAATTTGCCGAAAACGTTAAAGCAAACTTGTTCTCAAACCTTATATGGCTCATACTTGGTGTGGCATTCACTGTCTTTGCTCAGTGGATATTGAGAGCTTACAATATTAGCATCAATCCATTTAAATGAGAAGTACCAAACAGCGCGTTCTCAGTAAATAAACACAAATTTTCTGATTTTTAGTGTTTCGGATATCGATGTGCTAGTCGCTTTTCAAATCGTGCAAGTTTAAAATTGTTGCGACTTCATCGAACAAGGTTGCAGAGCGCCAGCGCAGCAGACGAATGTGTTAAACCTAACCTCACCACTCGAACGTTAAAGAAGTGTTTTAAAAAAATCACCCCAACTTCGGGAGGCAATATGGGAACCCCTTCAAATCAACAGTTAGTAAAATGGCGTTCTACCTTTGTGAGCATCGCCCTTGTGCTTGCCGCCACCAACGTTTTCGCGCAAACCGTCGCGTTGGGCTAAATTGAAATAATCGATAAGAAATCAATTTTGCATGCTCAAAATTTCGCAACTCAACAACGTCACGCAGTTTCGCATGGCCCGCACGATTTTGGGTCGGAATCTTTATTATGTTGCGGCGTACTTGGTTGATGGGTTGTTGGTTGACACTGGTTTCAATTATCTCGCCGAACAATTTTTTCAAACGGTGTGCGATAAAAATATCGAGCAAATCGTCAACACCCATCATCACGAAGATCACGTCGGCGCGAATTATTTGTTTGAGCAGCGCCGCCAGCTCCAAGCTTTCGCGCACGCCTCGGCGCTGCCATTGATTGCCCAACCGCCGGCGAAGCTCAAGCCGTATCGCAATCTCGTTTGGGGCGTGCCGAAGCCGGCACATCCGCGCGCAATTGGCGAAAAACTCTCCACGCCCAAATACAATTTCCACGTGTTGCATTTGCCCGGACATTCGCCGGATCATATCGGGCTTTACGAGCCGCAACAAGGCTGGTTGTTCAGCGGCGATTTGTTTCTCAGCGTAAAAGTCCGCGTGTTGCGCGCGGATGAAGATATTGCGGCCTCGATCGCGTCGTTGCGGCAGGCGGCGGCTTTGCCGCTGCAATATTTATTTTGCGGCAGCGGCAAAATTCTCGACAACCCGGCGGAGGTTCTGCAAAAGAAACTCGCGTTTTATGAAGAGTTGCAAGGGCGCGCGATGGCGCTGCACGAAAAGGGCTGGGAGATTGAAAAAATTCGCGACGCCGTCCTCGGCAAAGAAGGCGTGTGGCCGCTGATGTCGCAGGGTGAGTTTTCGAAACTCAATTTGGTGCGAGGGTTGTTGACGTCGCGCTGAGTGTTAGATCACTTGTCGTGGCTTTTTCTGAAAGAAACGTCATCGCGAGGAGTCCCGTTTTGCGGGACAACGATGCGACCTTTCATTAATACAGAGATTGCTTCGCTGAAAAACGCTCGCAATGACAGCTTCTTAGTAGCGAAGTCGAAGGGTATTCATGGTTCGACTTCGCTCACCATGACGAAAAACTAAAGACGGCCCGCTTATTTCCCGCCAATCGCATAAAGCGCTTTATAGCTGCGCAAATATAGCGTCCCGCCTGCAATCGCCGGCGAGGCTGAGAGGCGTTCGCCAATCGTGTTTTGTGCGACGATCTCGAATTGCTTTCCGGCTTTCACCACGGTGATGGTGCCATCGGTGGCGGTGAGATAAATTTTTCCATCGGCATAAACCGGCGAGGCGCGATGGCGCTGGTTGTGCGTGCGTTCAATATAATATTCTTTTCCAGTTTTGGCGTCGAGGCAGAGCAGCGCCCCGTTCTCGCGGCATAAATAAACCAGCCCGTCGTAAATGAGCGGCGACGGCACATCCGGGGTGTTTTGGGTGAGCTTCCAATGAAAATTCGCCGGCGCATTGGTGATGTCGCCCGTGGCATTTTGAGGATTGATACCGAGCACCGGGCCGTTTTTTGCCGAGGGTGCAACAATCAGCCCGGCCGCCGCAACTGGCGACGTCACAAAGCGAAAATAGAGATTATAGTTATCGGCATTATTCAAACCGCCGCTGCGCCAAAGCTCGCGGCCGTCTTTGAGATCGTGCGCTGTAATATAATCCGCGCCGTGAATAAGCAAAAATTCCTGCTTGTCAAAACGGTAAATGAACGGGGAAGCATACGAATGTAAACTCTCTTCGCGCGCATCGGTTCGCCGTGCGTGTTTCCAGATTTCGGCGCCGGTATTTTTATCCAGTGCGAGAACGATTTGTTCATTGGTGTGCAGCAATTGCAAATACAGCCGGTCGCCGTCGAGCAACGGCGACGATGACATGCCGTGGTACATGCTGAACGGCTTGTATTTTTTTTGCAGATCGAAACTCCAAATTTCTTTTCCCGCCAAATTATAACAGGCCAACATACCGCTGCCGAGTTTCACCCAGAGATTTTTTCCATCCGTCGACGGCGAGGGCGACGCGGCATTGCTCTCGTCCTCGCGGATATTGTAATTGCCGCTGCCGAGCGTGTTTTTCCAAAGAATTTTTCCGGCGGTGTTGATGCCGAGCAATACTAATGATGTGCCTTCCGCCGAGGTAAGAAAAATTTTGTCCTGCCAAATGATCGGGGTTGACGGCGCGGGGCCGGGCAACTCCAAACGCCATTTGACGTTTTCGGTTGGGCTCCATTTCGCCGCGATGCTCTTTTCCATGCTGGTGCCATCATTGCGTGGCCCCCGCCAACGCGGCCAATTTTCGGTTTGCGCCGCCGTTAGAGAATTCAGCAGCAGAACAATGCCGAGACTCGCTGATTGAAAAAACCGTTGTCGCAGTTTCATGTCGTGAGTTCCTTCCTGTAAAATGATTGTGCCGTTTTACAAATTTATAAATCGGCGTTAATTTTACAAGACATTTTATTTTGCAATCAGTTCAAAGCTGGGAACCCTTGTCATATGGCCCAATGGAAGTTGCTTGGCAATGCCACTTAAATAACCTACCCAAGTGATGGTCATGCCCGAGTGTTTTAATCGAGCATCCACAGGCTTTAAACCACTGGATTCCCGCCAAAAGCTGCGGGAATGACAGTCGTATCAAATGGGAAAATTATTTAAGTGACGATCCTTAAAATCGCCAGCCCACATCAACAAAGCCGCGGCCAAAGTTCATCGTATCGCCGTGGAAATTTTCAAATGTGCCGCTGAGAAAAAAACGGCGGGTGAGATTGACATCCAAACGCAGGCGTTCCCACGGATTGTATTGTGAGGCTCCGCCGGTACCCATGCGATAAAGATATGCGCCGCCGCCGACCGTCGCATAAATGACACTAAAAAAACTCCGCGACACATCGATGGCCGGGTAGTATCCGCCGGCAAGGGCATTACCGAAATATGAGAGGCGCGCATTGAGCCCGACGCCGCTGCGCAACACATTCCACACATTCGCCGAGAAGCCGGCAGAATAAACATTCGGCGTGCCGTTGTGTTGTTGCAAACCGCCATCAACGCTCAACCGGACCAAAGCAGTGGGCTGAAAATTTACATTGGCGCGCCAGCCTTGCCGCAACGCTTGATCGAACAAACTATCGGCAATCGTGCGCGTCTCCCAGGTGCGAATGAGCCGGCGGGCATCATAAGAAACGCCAACGGAAACCCAGGTTTGCGGATAATAGCTCGCGTTGAAATAGGTGTTGCTCAAGTCAATGGCGCGGGTCTGCGCCGTTTTCCGCCAATTGCGATTGTAATCGATCTCAAAGTATTGGGTGAGATACAATTGCTGCGACCAGTTGAAATCGAATTGAGCGGCGACAAACTCGCGGCTGATTTGGCGGCGCCGGTATTGGCCGACGCCAGTGGCGGCGAAAAGCAGTTCGGCATTTTTGCGCAACGGTTTTCGCATTTGCAGAAAGCCGCCGAGCTTCTTCTCCTCGAGGCTAAAATTATAATGATAAAGGCCGGGTTGGGTGCCGGCAAACACGCCGGCCTTCCACGTCTCGTTGAGACGATATCCCAACGCCGCACCATCGAGATACCCGACGCCGCGCCATTCATTACGCAACATGCGGCCCATGGTAAATTCCATGGGCGCGTTCGGCGCGCTGAATTCCAGCGCGATTTCGTAGACGCGATGTAACATCGGCTGTGGGCGGATGCTGCTGCCGCCAAATTGCTGTTGATTTTGCGAAGAACGGGCGCGCGTGCTCAAACGCAAAGGCAAACCCGCCAAACGGTCGACGCTCAAACGCACGTAAGCGGAAGATTCGAAGAAATCAAAGCGCTGGGCGCTACGATCACGCTGCCCGAATGCTTGCACACTGAGCTGGCCGTTGAAATTATTATTGGGAGAACTCCGCTTGGGCACGAAACGTTTGGGCTCGGAAGAATTTGGACGTGTTTTTTTTACCGGTGTCAGAGATCCCGCGTTAGCTGGCGGCTCTTCCGGCGGCCGCGTGCGTTTCATATATTCCGGCAGCGGGATCGTCCACAAAATTAAATCATCCACACGCACCGCAGGAATGTTTTCGCGCTGCACGAGTTCCCGATCGAATAGGCAACTGGCATTATGTTCGGAAACGTATTTGACTTCTAATTGCACGATCCTTTGGCTGCCGCGCATTACCCAAACCTTGTCGCCCGGCCGCACGCCGAGCGTGGTGCCGCCATTGAAGTAAACCGCCTCCGCCGTCACATAACGCACGCGAAACTCCAGCCGCGCGTCGTTTGGCGTTGGTTGACCCAATGCTTGAATCGCGAACAAGAACATTCCCCATCTCACGGTCATCCAACTTACCTTGGCATATATCTTCATTTTTATCTCAAAATTTTACGCTATGCGCCATGCGCTCTGCTAACAGCGTTACACCCGCGGGTGGCATTTATAACACGATTGGCTGTTGTATTGATAACCCGATTTGTTGCGGTGCTCGGCGTCCATTTGGGTTTGATTGTGTTCGTGACACAAAATGCACTCGAACACTTTGTAATTTGTCGCATTCACATGGCAGGTGGCGCAGCTTTGCCACTTGCCGCGATGCTTGCCGGAATAGATTCGAAAATATTGGCCATCATGATCGAATGTTGCCGGCCGCCAGGCATTCATCGTATGGCAAGTTTTGCAGTCGTGCGCAAAATTCAA
>CAYUVM010000027.1:0-18112 GCA_964447935.1 uncultured Cytophagia bacterium
AATTTGCCAACAGCGGCGCCGGGAAAATCGATCATGCCGAATCGATCACGATTGATCGCAGCCGCCAGCGTATTTATCTCAGCGATGAGGGTCAGCTTCATGTCAAAGTTTACGATCTCACCGGCAAATTTTTGCAAACTTTTGCCAGCGGCGGCACGGGCCTCGGCCAATTCTCCGCGAGCGGACAGCCGGAAGGCGTTGCCGTGGATGAGAATCATTACATTTATGTGAACGATGAAGGCGGCGCGCGCATCAATGTGTATCAGCCGAATTTCACGCCCGTCGCCGCGATTCAAAGCACCAACTTGTTTAAAAGTCCCGATGGCGTGCATTTGAGCGAAAAGCTCGATCGTTTTTTCATCGTTGATCAAGGCAATGATCGCGTGCAGGTTTTTGATCTCAACCAAATGAAAGCGCTGTTTCGCACCGCGGTTGAGGAAAACCCACGCGGCGCGGCACCGGCTGATTTTGAACTGGCGCAAAACTATCCGAATCCGTTTGCTCGCACCAAAACCTCAACCACGCGTATTGAAGTCAGTTTGCCAATGTCTCACGTTGCGGCGCCTAATCTGCGGTTGGAAATTTTCGATCGGCTTGGTCGCGTCGTGCGAATGTATTCTCTTCCTGCTTGGGGAAAGGCTGCCGTCGAGTGGGACGGGAAAAATACCAACGGCAGCCTGGTTTCAGCAGGGGTTTATGAATATCGTTTGACGAACGGCAATTTCACCAAGAGCCGGCATTTGGTATTGTTGCACTGAGTTTTTTATTTCGCCAATATTTTCTACATTTTTCCCCAAAAACTTTCCGCAAGCGCCGGCGTTTGCCGGTAAAACAGAATGTTGTTAAAGGCTGTACAAAGTGTCATCTTGAGGAGGGGCCCTGGCTGTTGCAGGTAGGCGGGAGTTTCTTCTCTTTTTTACACTCACCTCTTTTTTCCCCCGACGTTAATATTTTCAGGGCGTATTTGGAAAGTCACTGGCTGGCCACTTTTAGGCACAAAATGTTTTTACATTTCGGTAATTCTTAAGCGCAAAGCTGGCGCGCTTATTGGTTTTAACCTTTTTACTTTTAACCACGGAGAAGCGGTTATGAAAACCATGAAAGCTATGCTATGCTATGCTGGGCTTGCTTTTCGCCCCGGCACTGCAAGCCCAGGATGACTGGACCCTGAAAGGCCCGGCTACGAAACCCTCGGCGCGAACTCTTCATGCGATGGCCTCCCTCGGCGGCGACCAGGTGCTGTTATTTGGCGGGTCCTCTACTGATCCTTTTGACGATGAGACCTGGGTCTATGATCTGAGCGACAACACCTGGACTCTGAAAAGCCCGGCAGCAAAACCCTCAGCGCGAATTGGGCCTGCGATGGCCTACCTCGGCGGCGACCAGGTGCTATTATTTGGTGGGAATACGGGTTCCGGTCAAAGCGATGAGACCTGGGTCTATGACCTTAGCGATAACACTTGGACGCTGAAAAGCCCGACCACGAAACCTTCTGTGCGAGCTGCTCATGCGATGGCCTCGCTCGGCGGCGACCAGGTACTGTTATTTGGCGGGGGTATAGCTTTTGATCTAAGCGATGAGACCTGGGTCTATGACCTGAGCGACAACACTTGGACCCTAAAAAACCCGGCCACGCAACCTTCGGCGCGACAAAATCTTGCGATGGTCTCCCTCGGCGGCGACCAAGTGCTGTTATTTGGCGGGCGTCTTGAGGATTTCGATCCTATCGATGAGACCTGGATCTATGACCTGAGCGACAACACCTGGACCCTGCAAAGCCCGACCACGCAACCATCGGCGCGATATGCTCATGCAATGGCCTCCCTCGACGGCGACCAGGTGTTGTTATTTGGCGGAACGTATAACACTTTTTTCGACGAGACTTGGATCTATGATCTGAGCGACAACACCTGGACCCTGAAAAGTCCGGCCACGCAACCCTCGGCGAGAGTTTCCCATGCGATGGCTTCTCTCGGCGGCGACCAGGCGCTGTTATTTGGCGGAGAAGATGCGGATGGTTTCGACGATGAAACTTGGGTCTATACAGTTGGGTCCGGCACTACCCTCACGATAAATAATGTCACCCAAAATGAACTCAACAGCAGCACGTCCAGCTTCACGTTTACAGTAAGCCTTTCTGCACCTGCCGGAGCGGGCGGCGTGACTTTCGACATCGCCACTGCCGACGGCACGGCGCAGGATGACAACCCTGCTACCGAAGACAATGACTACGTTGGCTTCTCACTCACCGGCCAAACGATTCTTGAAGGAAACTCGACCAAGACGATTAGTGTAACGGTCAATGGCGACCTTACCGTTGAGCCGGATGAGACCTTCTTTGTCAATCTAAGCAATGTTGTTGGCGCAACTTTGGGCGATGGACAGGGCCTCGGCACGATTACCAATGATGACGTTGTCTCGCCTGAAATGGATGTGCAAGGCAACAGCATCTCAATTGCCGACGGCGACAACAGCCCCGCTACCGGGGATAATACCGACTTCGGCAGCGCTGACGTTACGAGCGGCACCGTGTCGCGCTCGTTTACTCTCCACAACACCGGCGCAGTTGATCTCAATCTCACCGGTACACCCAACAAAGTACAAATCAGCGGCGCGCATGCTGCGGACTTCACCGTGACGCTGCAGCCTTCTTCGCCGGTGTCCAGTGGCACCTTTACCATTTTCGCTATTCAGTTCAACCCCAGCGGCTCAGGCTTGCGCACGGCAACCGTGAGCATCGACAACAATGACAGCGATGAGCATCCGTATAATTTTGCGATTCAGGGCACGGGAACGGTCGCTTGCACACCGACCAGCGCGCCGGTATTCGCCAACTGCAATACCACCACCTACCTGGGCTGCAACCCGGTCACGATTCCCGTCGCGGACCCGAGTGTGACGGCAAGCGACAATTGCGGCGCGGTGACCGTGCTCAGTAGCATCACGAACGAAACGAACGCCCGCGTTATTACTTACACCGCGACCAATTCCGTTGACGTGGCGACTTGCACTCAAATCTACACGTGGTCGACCGCTGCTCCCACTATCGACACGCCGCCAACGGCGCAAACGGCGTGCGTCGGTTCTTCCGCAAGTTTTTCCGTGGTGTCCAATGTTCCGATCCCGACATTCGATTACGGATTGACCTATCAATGGTTCAAAGGCGCAACACAGCTCACCAACGGCGGCAACATTTCCGGCGCAACGTCAGCTAATTTGACGATCAACCCGGTCGCGGCCGGTGATGCTGGCTCCTATCACGTGGTCGTGAACAATGCTTGCGGCTCGACGCCTTCGGACGCGGTGGCATTGACCGTCTGCCCCGAACTCAACATCGACGATGTTACGCAAAATGAAGGGGACGGCGGCACTTCGCTCTTCACCTTTACTGTGAGCTTGACCGCCCCTGCCGGGCCGGGCGGTGTGACTTTTGATATCGCCACCGCGAACGGCACAACCGATCCCGCGACTGAGCCCTCCGATTACACGGCGAAAGAGCTGTTCGCGCAAACCATCCCGGAAGGAAGCTCGACCTACATGCTTAGCGTGACGGTCAACGGCGACCTTGACGTTGAGGCGAATGAGACTTTCTTGGTTAATGTGTTGAATGTGCTCAACGCCAGCACCGGCGATGCGCAAGGGAAGGGCACAATCACCAACGATGATGTGGCAGCCAACAACCCGCCAGTCAACGCGGTGCCCGGCCCGCAGGCCACGAATGAAAACACGCCGCTCGTTTTCTCCTCGAGCAACGGCAATGCGATTAGCATCAGCGACGTGGACGCCGGCGGGGCTCAGGTGCGGGTCACGCTCACGGCCACCAACGGCACGCTTACGCTATCCGTCGTAACCGGCCTGACGTTCATCTCCGGTGACGGCACAGCCGATGTCACCATGAGCTTCATCGGCACGATCAGCGACATCAACGCGGCCCTGAACGGGCTGAGTTTTGTTCCGACCACCAACTTCAACGGCCCAGCATCCCTTCAGATCGTGACCAACGACCTGGGCAACACTGGTTCGGGCGGCCCACTCTCCGACGACGACACGGTGAATATCACCGTCAACGCGCCGCCGTCGCAGACTTCGTTGGTGTTTCTGGCCAATCATGACGTGATCTTGGATCGTTTCAGCCCCTCCGAAGGAAACATTCATGCCAATAACGATGTCGTGTTCAAAAAGGGCAATTCCACCACCTACAAAGGTGATCTGACGGCGGTGGATGATATTTCCATTGGCACGAAGAACAAGATCACCGGCAATCTCACCGCCGGTGACGATATCGACGTGGCGAGCGGAGCCACCATAATCGGCACGCAGACGGAACACGCGACCGTGGCCATCGAGCCGCTGCCCAGCCCGGCGTTCTCCGCCGGCAGCATTAACGTAAGTGTTCCGGCCAGCGGCACGAGCACCCTCGCCCCCGGTTCTTATAAAAACGTGACCGTGAATAAGAAAGGCACGCTGAAATTGAGCAGCGGCGACTATTTCATGAACAAGCTCGAACTCAAAGAATCCGCCAAGCTGATCATTGACGTCGCTGCCGGGCCGGTGAATATCAACGTCGTGGAGAAGCTGAGTTTCGACAAGAGCGTGGCGGTCAGCATCACGCCGTTGGGCGAGGCGGGCAGCGATCAAGTCACGTTCACGCAATTAGACGACGATCCCGTGGTGATCGGTCAAAGCGCGAAAGTGCTGGGCACGATCATCGCGGTGGAAGCGGAGGTTCGTCTGTCGAAGAGCAGCCGTTTCAAAGGTGCGGTCATCGCCGAGAACATCGTCGTCGAGTCCGGGGCGATTTTCCTGCCGCATGGCGCGACCACCAGCCTGCCGAAAATCGCCGAGTTCGAGGCCATCGAAGTCGCGGCGGCAAACGTCATCACGGATTACGTTTTAGAGCAGAATTATCCGAATCCGTTTAATCCAACAACAGTAATCAGTTTTCAGTTGCCCGTGACCAGCGAAGTCACGCTGGTGATTTACAACACGAATGGGCAACTGGTGAAAAAGCTGGTGGCCGGCGAGATGAATGCGGGTCACCATAGCTTGAGGTGGGATGCCACCAATGATCGCGGCGAGCGCGTCGCCAGCGGCATGTATTTGTATGTGCTCAAAGCGGGTGAGTTTACCGCACAGAGGAAACTCGTGTTGATGAAGTAACTTTCACCCTTCGGATTCGAAATAAGGAATCCACCGCATCCTTTACAAAATGTAATTCATCAAACTTAACCGCAACGCCGCTGATCCAATGATCGGAATCAGCGGCGTTTCTATTTGCAGTGTTTTCTGCTTATATTCGGAAATTACGCCCGCCTCTTCTGCATTTTTTATTATTTTTTACCCTTCTTGCCGCGCAATCCGCTTGACAAAGAACAAAAATTTCGCTATCATGGCGGTGATCAATTCGCGCGAACATGACACGAGCGCCGCCGGCGTTCGCGTCAGAATTTTTATTGACGCTGCATCACCCATGAAAATCACCTCGGCAGTTTTTAGTCTTTTGTTCGTTTGCGCCGCGTCGCTGCTGGCACGACAATCTCCGTTGATACAGACCGAAACGAATGACCCCGCCGCGCGGTTTTTACGATCCAGCAATGCCGTAATTACTGTGCAAGTGAATGACACGCTCGGCACTTCGGGTTTAAATCCTTTTAAAGGCTTATTCAACATTGGCACGGCGGATAATAAGCCGCTACTCGGCCGTTTTCCGCAGGAACAATATTTTTCGCATTTCAACGTGCGCATTGACGGCGCGGTTTATAGCAACAACTCAATCCGCACCGGGGCGCTGCAATTGCCGTTGCTATCGAATCCGGCCCCGCCGTTGCCGGATGGCACGATCACTTGTTCTTACCGAGTTGGCGGCATTATCATTGAGCAGCAATTGACGCCGGAGCAATACTCATCAAAAACCGGCGCAATCCGAATCAAGTATATCATTACCAATAACGACGCGGCGGCACATCAAGTGGGGCTGCTTTTGTTGCTCGATACATTTGTCGGAGGTACGGATTTTGCTCGTGTTGCAACGCGATTCGACTATAGCCGGATCGAGCGACAATATGTCGCCCCGTTCATTCCGGATTATTTTCAAGCTTTCGAAAGAGACAACCCGATTCAGCCGGGGCTGGTTGCACAAGGCACACTCGTTGGCCGCGAAGCGGTTCGACCTGACCTGGTGATTGTTGGCGATTGGAGCTTTTTCAGCAAAGTGATATGGGATTATGCATTGCGAAATTCGATTTATGATGATAGTGCGGTTATTTTGCGGTGGAATGAAACTCGCTTAATGCCGAATGAAAGCCGTATACTCACGACCTACTATGGTCTCGGTGATGTCAACACACAATCCTCCGGCCCACTCGCATTGAGCCTCACCGCGCCCGAGCGTTTAGAATCTATTGCCGGCCAACTGACGCCGAATCCCTTCGAGATTAATTTGCTCGTGGTGAATAGCGGCGCGACCACTGCCACGGGTGTACAAGCCACATTGAATCTACCGCCGGGTTTAGTGCCAGCAAGTGGTGAACCAGCCACGAAAGCAATTACGCCAATTGATTTGAACGCCTCACAAATTGGAACAGCATCGTGGAAAGTTTTGGCGCAATGCCCGCCGGCAGATGATTCACTGCGTTTCAGTGTAGATGTAAAAGCGACAAATCCTCTTGCCACCTCGGTAACGCGTAAAATTTTTGTTCCGTCCTGCGCTGCTTTTAAATTGGTCGTTTCACCGCTAACACAAAGTATTATTGCTGGACAAACAACGAAATACGATGTTAATATGCAACCGAGTGGCGGCTTTACCGGAAATATTAGTCTTGCGCTTTTGCCAGCGACACCGCCGCCGGGAATTACAGCGAACTTCTCACGCGTTAGCATCAACGCGAATACGCCAGCAACTTTAACTTTACAAACCGACCCGGCGCTGCTGCCGGGTAAATATAGTTTTGTCATTGTTGGCGAAAGTGGCGGACTCACGCGTAATGAAATTATTTCTCTCAACGTGCAGGCCGCGCCGCCGCTAGATAAAACGCCGCCATTTATCGTAAATCATTCGCCGGTGCCACGTGCCATCGGGGTATCGCCGAATGCGGCGATTGCTTTTGAAGTGCGCGACGACGGTTACGGTGTTGATAGCGCCTCGGTGTTGATGCGCGTCAATCGTAGTCTCGTGCAACCTGTTTTGCAGCGCACTCCGAAGGGCTTTTTAGCGTCCTTCAAATCGACGGCGCCATTTGCGTTGAATGACACCATCCGCGTCAGCGTTGAGGCCCGCGACAGCGCCGCGCCGCCGAATGTGATGGCAACTGAAAATTATTATTTCGTTACCCAGCGCGATGTGATTTCGCCGTTGGCAACGAATCATCGTCCCGCCAAACTGGCGACCAATGTTCCGCTCGATGCCGAAATTCGCGTGGAAATTATTGATGCGCTTGCCGGAGTCGATCGCAACGCGCTGACGATGCAAGTCAATGGTCAAATTGTGCAACCGGCGATCACGCCGATTCTGCAGGGTTTTTCGCTGCAATACAAGCCAGCGCAAAATTTTCGCTACAATTCAACTGTGCAAGTTATCATTCGCGCGCGAGATTTGGCGCGGCCAGCAAATGAGATGCCGCCGGATACGTTACGATTTGCTACGATTCGCGACGTGGAACCGCCGTTGGCAACTGACCTGCAACCAGCGCGCGGAGCGCTTGATGCGCCGGCGAGCACGAACATCGTGTTGCATCTGCGCGATCTGATCTCCGGCGTGGATCGTTCTTCTATTGTGATGCATATAAACGGCGCGCCGGTTTCACCGACAATAACAGGAATGCCGCAGGATTATAAACTCGAATACGATCCGTCAAGTGATTTTGCTGCGGGCGACACTGTGCACGTGGGTATCGCCGCACAAGACCGGTCTTTTCCGCCGAATGTGATGGCGCGTGAAAATTATTTTTTTGTGATTCAACAGCAGTTGCCCGATCTCGCGGTGACGAGTTTGCGTCCACTCGGCGTATTTTTTGCCGGTTTGCAGGGTGCGGTAAGTGGAGAGGTGACAAATACTGGCGGCGCGGATGCGCTTCGCGCTTTCAATGTCCAGTTTCGCGTCGATGGTGGAACGCAGAAAGACACCACTTTCACGCAACTGGCTGTTGGGACGCGGGCGACGGTGGCAATACCACTGCGTTTTCAGACCACCGGCACGCACGAGGTAGAGTTGCTTATCGATACCGGCGACAATATTCGCGAAGTGACTGAAGCCAACAATAGCCAAAAGCTTGTTGTGCAAATTTCTCAGGCCCCGGCGATTGCGAGCCGGGTAATTGTGCGGCCCAACCCGTTTACCCCTAACAACGACGGCTTCAACGATCAAGTGGAGTTTAATTACGCCGGACTCGACTTGCGTAACCCGTCTTTACAAATTTTTGATGCGAATGGCATTGCGATTTGGAGCAGCAACGGCGCGACTTTAGGGCGTTTCATCTGGAATGGGCGCAATGAACACGGGCGCGAGGTGATCCCCGGGGTTTATCTTTATACGCTGCGTGACCAAGGCAATCATGTGACCAGCGGATATGTGGTAGTGGCGAAGTGAAACCTTCTTGCTCTATTCAATATTGTTTCCGGCCGAAAATATCGCTATCTTACATCATTCATTAAATCATCACTTTCACAAGGACGGGCCATGAAAATTGCCGATCTCGATACGCCTGCCGTTTTAATTGACCTGGATAAACTTGAATCCAACATTCAGCGCATGGCCGCCTTTGCTGCGACACAAAAAATTAATTTGCGGCCACACATTAAAACACATAAGATTCCGCAAATCGCGCAAAGGCAATTGCGCGCCGGGGCGATTGGCATTACCTGCCAAAAACTTGGCGAGGCGGAAGTGATGGCGGCAAACGGCATAAATGACATTCTCATTACGTATATCATCGTCGGCGCGCAGAAGCTGGAACGGCTAATGCGTTTGAAAAGTCACGCCCGAATTTGCACGGTGGTTGATAGCGAAGAGGCGATGGCGCCATTAGCCGCAGCCATGCAGCAGGCGGGCTTGCAGCACGAAGTCATGATTGAAATCAACACCGGCCAGAACCGCTGCGGCGTGTTGCCGCTGGCTGGGGTGCTGGCGCTCGTGCAACGTTTACAGCAATATCCGAGTCTGAAATTAAGAGGCATTTTTACGCATGAAGGGCATGCTTATAATTTTCCGGATCGAATGGAACGCGAACGCGTCGTGATGCGCGCGGCCGAGGAGATGAAAAGCACCGCGGAGTTGCTGCGCAATCATGGCTTTGCCTGTGAAACGGTAAGTGTCGGTTCAACGCCTTCGGCAATGATCATCGGCAAAGCGGCAGGAGTGACTGAAGTTCGCCCGGGAAATTATGTGTTTTGTGACCGCGTGCAACTTAAACTTGGGTCGTGTACTGAAGAGCAGCTTTCCGCCAGTGTTTTAGCCACTGTGGTCAGCCGGCCGGCGCCGGATCGCGCCATCATTGATGCCGGCAATAAAACGATGTGCACGGACAATGCCGCTGATTTCAACAATTCGATTGGCGCCGTCGTCGGCCATCCGGAGTTGACGTTTCATTATTCGAGCGAGGAGCATGGCCGGATCACGAGCAAGGCGGGCACCATCAATTTCAAAGTTGGCGACCGGGTGCGGCTGCTGCCGAACCACGCGTGCGGGATGATGAACATGCATGATGAAGTTTATGCCCTGCGAGGTGATGCCGTTGTGGAAGCGTGGCAGGTGGCCGCGCGCGGAAAAGTTCGGTGAGTTCAATGACGTACGATAAATTGGCGAAATGAATATGAAAATTCTTGCGTTCATCCTTTTGTGTTGGAGTGGGGTTGGTTGGGCGGAACAAACGGCCCCAGCCGATTCGGCAACGTGGCGCCTGGTGCAGCAGGGCAAGGTGCAACTGAACAACAAAAATTTTAAAGCCGCCGAACAGAGTTTTCGCAAAGCCTTGCAAAAGGATCGGGAGTTTATCCCGGCGATGAACGGCTTGGGGCAGGTTTTTCTCGCGAAAAAAGACTGGGGCGAAGCCAATGATTGGTACGATAAAATTCTCGACCGCGAGCCGGAAAACCTGGAAGCCATGTATTATCGCGGCATTTGCTATCGCGAATGCGGCGTTCCCAAAGCGATGGTGTTGCGCAAACTGGATTGGGATAATGCCGCCAAACATTTTAAGAAAGTGCTGGCCCGGGATTCTTCTTTTTATGACACGTTGTTTCAGTTTGCCAAGTTGCGGCGCTATCAGGGCCAA
This sequence comes from uncultured Cytophagia bacterium, assembly GCA_964447935.1. Taxonomy (GTDB): domain Bacteria; phylum Zhuqueibacterota; class Zhuqueibacteria; order Zhuqueibacterales; family Zhuqueibacteraceae; genus Zhuqueibacter. The sequence continues at coordinate 10,269 of CAYUVM010000027.1, forward strand.
TATACCGAGGCTATAGATCTCGGGCATCGGCAAGTGCGCCTACGGCCGGAGCAAGTGGAATCGCAACGCGGTTTGTTCCGGCTTTATCAGCATTTTCTGGATAACAAAAGCTCCTCCGAAGTTCTGGAATGGCTGCGCGCAAATGATTCCGAAGCCGCGCGTTTTTTTATTGGCGAAGTTTATCGCCGTGACAACAAGTTGGAGGCGGCCGATTCGATTTTTCAGCAACAGTTGACAACCGGGCCGACCGTGAGCTTGATTCCGCTGCATTTGGCTTTGACGCGGCTGTATTTTCAACGGAAAAATTATAACGAAGCGGAACAACACTTTTGGCGGGCGGTAGACGGCATTCGGAATCGACTCGATGCCGAGCTGGTTTTTGAAGATGCCAAATACCTCGTCAGCGAAACCGAACTGCAAGAGTTTCGGCGGCTAGCGGAACCGCAAGCCTGCAGCGATTTTTTTTATAAGTTTTGGATCAGCCGCGATCCGACACCGGCGGCGCCGAACAATGCCCGTTTGGCCGAACATTACCGCCGCATGCAGATTGCCGAAAAAGATTATGTCTATGACGGCTTCCGCACCTGGTTCAACAATCCCGACAAGCTGGGATATCAAAAGTTTCCGCCGATGTTTTATTTGAATGATCGGTTTAACGATCGGGGCCTAATTCTCCTCCGTCAGGGCGATCCGGATGAACGTTTGATGACGACCGCATTAACTGTGGAGTCGTGGCGTTACCGGCCGCGCGCCAACATGCCAGAAATGATTTTCCACTTTATTGTGGATGAGAATGGCGTGGGCAACAATTGGCGGCTGACGCCGTTTATTGATGACCCGCAATTCTGGAGTGACCGCGTTAATTGGGGTAACACTTACAGCCGCATGGCGTTCAGCGATGTGATGGAACGCATGGCCCTCACGGAAGAAGTTGGCCGGCAAAGCCACGTCGCGGTTGATACCGGGTTTCGTTTCGACCGGCATACGTGGGATAAAAGCGTGCAACCGCTTAATGCCACGGCCTACGCCGCTTTTTTTAAAGGGCCGGATAACAAAAGTTATTTTGATCTTTATTATAGCCTGCCGTTGCCTTCTGCGAATGAAGTGGCACGCGCGGGCAGCAACAAGAGTCCAACCCTTTGCGAGCATGGCGTGACTTTGCATGACTTGCAATGGCGGCGTGTCGAGCAACGCCACGATCAAATTACCCAGGAACAAATTCCCAATCTTGCCAGCATGCCGTTCGTCGTTGGGCAATATCATCTGGCCGTGCAGCCGGATTCCTATCACGTGGCGTTTTTTGTCCGTCAGCCCATTACGAACCGCCTCGGTGGTTGGAAGGATGAAGTGCGGATTCCCCGTTTTGATGAAAGCACTCTGGCCATGAGCAGCTTGGTGTTGGCCTCTTCCATCACGCCGAACACGGAAGCTGGCCTCTTTACCAGAAACGGCTTGCGTATTATTCCGGTGCCAGCCAAGCGGTTTGCGCGCCAGCAACCGGTCTATGTTTACTTTGAAGTGTATAACCTCGCCACTGATGGAGAGGGGAAAGCCTCATTTCAAGTTGAGTACACCACGCTGTTGCGCAAAGAGAAAAAGAGCAATACCAAAAAAGTTTTTTCCATTCTGGGAAGTAAAAGCAAGCCCGCAACAACGCTCTCCATCGAACGCGAAGCCACGGGCACGACGGCGACAGAGTATCTGGCGCTCGATTTGAACAAAGCCGGCACCGGCGAGTTTCGCCTGAGTGTGAAGATAAAAGATCAAATTTCCGGCCAGAAAAGCGAAGGTTTTATTGATTTGACATTGGTCGATACCAAAGAGAAAAAACCATAACAGCGAAAAGTAGATCAATTTTCTGCTCGTCACCGGAATTTTTCCGCTGCAGCTTTATTAAGAGGTCAATTTTAGGGAAATCACCTTTGCTGATTTTTCTGAAGGATTGCACAGAATAACCTCTGAATAAAGCTGAGTTTCTATTTCAAACCAGTTTCTTCCTGCGCTACATCAACCCACCAACCTTGTTTCCGTGCCATAGATTATTCGTAAGACTTGACAAGCTGAATAATATTCAGCATATTTTTGTTCATCAACAAAAGAGGCTAAAGGAAACTAAATATGGAAAACAAACTTTTCATCGGCGGCCGTTGGGTTGATGGCGGGCCGCCATTTGAAGTAAAAAATAAATACAATGGCGAAGTCATTGGCATGGTTGTCACCGCGCGCCAGGAAGACGTTGCTGACGCTGTGCTGGCGGCGGAAAAAGCGGCGCCGGTATTGGCTGAAATGCCGGCCCATCGCCGTGCTGAGATTTTATTACGTACCGCCCAGCGCCTACAAGAACGCAAAGAAGAAACCGCGCGAACGATTGCAGCCGAGGCCGGCAAAGCCTTAAAGTTTGCGCGGCTTGAAGTTGAGCGCGCGGTGAGTACTTTTGCCCTCGCTGCAGAAGAAGCTAAACGCATTCACGGCGAAACGTTCGCGCTCGATGCGGTGCCGGCGGGTGAAGGTTATTTCGGTTTCTGGGTGCGCCGGCCGCTGGGCGTGGTCGCGGCGATCACCCCGTTTAATTTTCCGCTTAATCTGGTGGCGCATAAAGTAGCGCCGGCGATTGCCGCTGGCAACACCTTGGTGTTGAAACCGGCCAACACAACGCCGTTAACCGCGGTGCTACTCTGCCAAATTTTACAGGAAGCCGGAATTCCGGAGGGCGGAATCAACCTGGTAAATGGCAGCGGCAGCACGGTGGGCGATTGGCTCGTCACGGATTCGCGGGTGGCAAAAATAACGTTTACCGGCAGTCCGGCGGTGGGACGGCAAATTCTTTCCCGTGCCGGCATCAAAAAAGTGACACTGGAACTTGGCAACACCGCGCCGGTGATTGTGGCGCCGGATGCCGATCTGGAATTTGTGGCGCAACGTTGCGCCGTGGGCGCGTATTATAATTCCGGCCAGGTTTGCATTTCTGTACAACGTATTTATGGGGATCGCCAAATTTACGAAGCATTGACGAAACAATTTGTCAAGGCGAGCCAAGCGCTGCTGGTCGGCGATCCGCTGGACGAGAAAGTTGATGTCGGCCCGATGATTGACTTACGCGAAGCCGAACGCATCGAAAGCTGGGTTAAAGAAGCGGAGGCCGGAGGGGCTGAAATTTTAACGGGCGGGCGGCGGCAAGGCCCGATTTATTGGCCGACGGTTTTAACCAATGTGCAACCCGAAATGAAAGTCGTGGCCGAAGAAGCGTTTGCGCCGGTTGCTTCCGTCATTTCGTATGATGATTTTGATGAAGCGCTGCGGTTGGCGGATAAAACCCCGTATGGCCTGCAAGCCGCCGTTTTCACACGCGACATTAATCGGGTCTTAACAGCGATTCAACGATTGAATTTTGGCGGCGTGATTATTAACGATACGCCTAATTTTCGCGCCGATCATATGCCGTACGGCGGCAATCGGCAAAGCGGTTTGGGCCGTGAGGGCGTGCGTTTTGCGATTGAAGATATGACGAATATCCAAATGGTTGCCATCCGGCGGGGGTAATCGAAATGCATTGTCGCTGCGCTACCAGGTTTAAACTTTTTTCAAGCGTTCAACCGCCGGCGAAATAGAGGGCGCAATAATCTCGCAAGAGCAGAAGATAGAATTTTATCTATTGCAGAAACCGTTATACTGGTTAAGTTATCGAGCGAAGGTATCTGGAAAATAAATCGAGTGCTTGTAAAGTAAAGGCGTGAATTATTAAAAAAAAATAACATTTGGAGGTGAATAATATAAAATATGTTAAGAAATTTCTTGCATATTAACACGCAACAAAGTATATTCTTCTTCCTCGCATTGCGTAGGCCGGCGGCGAGGCCGAATCATACGATAATCGGTTAGGCTCCTTGTCGAGCAGGATGGATCTGCAAGACGAAGGCATCGTGCCGTGGTTTTGTTAAAAAAGTCTATGGCAGGGTGCCTTTTTTTATTTTTGGGAATTTTTATGCTCACGTCAGTAAGCAACGCCGAATCTTTGCCGGGAACTGTGTCCAGCACAGCAATGGAACAATTTCTGGAACAAGTTTTTAGCGAGTTACCACATATTGCCGGGGTTTTTCTCTTCACGGCTGATGGCGCGGTTACCGCGCATGCAGAAGTGGAAAATGTCAACTTGGGCGAGTTGCAAAAGCTGGTCGCTGAAATTTTGCGCTTGGCGCAACGCACCTCCGGCGTGTTTGCCGCCGGCAAGCTCAATTGTATGGCATTGCTTTGCCAATTTGGGCACATTGCCGCCACCCGGCTGGCTACCGGCCACGATCTGGTTTTGCTTGGGCGGCGTGAAGTCAGCCCGGGCTTGGTGTTGTATGATCTTGAGCAACTGGCGGGTCGCTTGGTGTCACAACTCAAGTTGTAAGTACTTCGAATGGTATAACCTACAATTTAAAAGCCTGTTCCGTTTCTTTGTATGATTAACAGAGTAACCGAATAGGCTTTTTTTATTTTGGAGAAAAAAGGTTGCAGTTACAGGGCACCGAAAAAAGCTAAGCGATTAAAATTTTCCGCAAAAGTGTGATTTGCGGCTATTACTTTTTTACGAGTTGAGGCTGAAGAAAAGCCGGTTAGCCCATGTAAAAGACATCGGGCGCCGCCTTGATGTGTAGGAAAATCTGATTGATTTAGGCTTACATTCGAAGGCGCAAGCGAGAAATTTTTCCATTTTCTCGGGTGCGCCTTTTTGCTTATGCGATGATTTAGAACAAAGGGAAGATTATGCAAAGGTACTTTTTTTTCAAGGGTTGGTTGTTCTACTTCACGATCCAAGTGCTCTTTACCACTGCCGCGCCAGCGCAAAATTTTGCGGCAGCGACGAAACCGGATTCATTGCGCCGATCTGAAAAAAACAATGGCACGCCGGTTTACAACGAACGGACGCAACAAGCGGTGCGTCTTGATATCGAATATTACGCCGGAATGGCGGCTTACAACCGCCGCCATTGGACACACGCCATTTTAACTTTTGAAAGAATTTTGGCGGTTAATCCGAATTTTCGCGAGCTTTCGAAAAAACTGGCAATCGCGGAAAGGAATCTCAAACGCGAACGCACCGAAAACATTCTCTCGCGTTATTATCAAGATGCGAAACTGGCAGTGGAACGGGAGGATTTCGGCTGGGCCCGCCGCGCGCTGGAAAAAATTAACCGGCTCAATCCCAACTATCGCGACGCTCCCGCCTTGCTGGCTGAAATTGCGGCGATAACCTCGCGAAGCAACGATACGCTCCAAACTACCGAACGATTTAATGGTGATGCGGCTTTACAGGATTCACTTTATAAAGCCGGCATCCGTGCTTATGCCCAGGGCGAGTGGTTGCAAGCCGTGGTTAACTTTGAGAAATTGCAGTTGATCGCGCCGAATAATGTCGAGTTTAATAGCCGGCTGGCGCTTGCGTGGGAAAAACTTTTGCACACCCAGACCGCCGCGGCAAAGCAAGATACTCACGAACGGCGTGTGCCGGTTGGCATGGCGCTGGCCAGCATTATTGCCGTCTCGCTTTTTTGTTTTATTGGCCTTCGGCCTACCGCCCGGGCGCGGTTTGAACTCTGGCGGGGTCATGAACAAGCGGCAGCGGCGATATATGAAAAACTTTTGACGCAAAATCCACAGCGCGTCAAACTCTATGCGCCGCTGGCGGATATTTACCTTCGTCTCGGCCGGAACGACGAACGGGCTTTGAAGGTTTACAAATCCGTGGTGCATTTCAATCTCGCCACCGCCCGCCGCGACGAAATTAACGGCATCGTGGCACAAAAGTATCTTACCGAAGGGCGCATGGATACGGACGCCATCGAAGTGCTCGAAGGCGCACTCCAATCCGAAATGCGGAAACAGGGGCGCAGTCTGGTAACAAAAACGTGAGCTAAAAGCGAAAGAAATGCGGCGACGTCTTTTCCACAAATGAATTTCATTGCAGCTATAATTCCTGTGAGTTGTATCTAACCCGGGTCAACTTCTATTTGCTTGTGGGTCGGCGTGATGAGCGGGCTTTGATCGCGTATCGCGTGGTTTGGCATGTGTGACTGGCGACGCAGCACTTACAGAGGCTGAAATTCAGCGGCATAACACCGCAACAAGGCTTGACAGAGAAAATGGCAATGATGCTAAATTTATGCAAGAAGGGCTTTAGCAAAACCCCAATCTCACCCGTTTCCGCAAGTGCGCGCGCTTGAAGCTACAACTGAATATTTTTGTACAATAAAAATAAAATTGATTTTGGCCTGTGAGGGCGACTGCAGCAATACGCACGGTTTTTGGCGGTAACGGCAGTTTCCCCTCCAAAATTCCCACGACTTTCAATCAATAAAAAATAAGTTAGGTGCAGGATGCGATTCCTTCATGCCTTGAGCATGCATTGGCTGATTGGTGCTTGGCTGGTGCTGCTCACCCCGATGATTTTGGCGCAATCAAGGAATACAGAGGCGGCCAGATGGTTTACGCGCAGCCAACGCGAAACCAATTCCACCAAAAAGATTGAGACCCTGACCAAAGCCGTTGCGGCCGACTCGCTTTTTTTTGAAGCACACTATCAACTCGCACAGCTTTATGCTGAACAGGAAAATTTTGCCCTCGCAGAATTCTATTTTGACCGCGCCGGCCGGCTGGCGGCTACTGCGGTAAAAAATCAACGCGCGGCGCAAATTTTATTCGAGCTGGCGACCGTGCGCCTAAAACTTGGCAAGCTCTACGAAGCCGAAAGGGCGCTACGAGAGGCGAAAGTCTTGGCGCCAGCGCGACCGCTGCAAGCCGCCATTGGGCTGGAATTGAGCACGCTGCTTTATCGGCAAAAACGTTATGCCGAAGCGCTCACCGAATTTCTCCAACAAGCCGAAGCAGATACAACGCTGAATTTTCCGGCGCTGCAACCCACGAGTGAATTTACCGCGCTTTACTTGCGGGCTCAGCGTTATGGCGCCGCCGGCGAAACCGCAAAAGCGCTGGTGCTCTACGATAGTTTATTGCAGCAAACCGGTGCGCTCGCCGTGGCAGCCCATCTGGCGCGGGTACAGGCCGATTCCCAAAGTGTTTGGCCGTTGTCGGCAGCTTTGCAGCCTCAAGAGCAAAGGCCTGGCCTGCTGTACTCGATCGGCGCCGTGGTGACGCTCATTCTTTTGCCGGCGCTTGGGTTGTTGGTTTTTTCGCCGGAAAAACGCGCTAATTATTATCTGTGGCGGAAAAATTATCCAGCCGCGGCAAAGCTTTTAGAAAGGATGTTGGAACGGCATCCGAAAAAAGCCGGTTTGTATGCGCCACTAGCCGAGCTTTATTTGCGGCTGGGCCGCGACGACGAACGGGCCTTGAAAGTCTATCAAACAGTTTTGCGATTGAATCTTCCGACCCGCCGCCGCGAGGAGATTAACGCCGCGCTGGCGCAAAAGTATCTCGCCGAAGGCCGGACGGACTCGGAGGTGATTGAAGTTTTGGAGAATGCGCTGAAAGTGGAAAGTCGAAAACAGAGCTTGGGATTAAAGGCTTTGAATTAATCGCGTTTTCGCCGCCCGATGGTGAAATGTGCAATTCCCGCCAATTTTAAAATGTGTTTAGGATGAGCCTGTACGCCAATAAGCACCGACCCCGTATCAGGCTTGGTGATTTGGCGTCATACATTTAGGAAATTGCCCGGTCGCGGAGAGCGACCGGGCAATTATGTTAGAACAGATAATTCATCGCCAAATTGAATTGATTAATCTCGGTGCGAGCGGCATTGCGCCGATCCAGGTAATCCAACTTAAACGCCACCTTGGGATGCGGCTTAAACGCGAGGCCGTAAGTGAAATTGGTGCGCTCATTCGCCGCATTGGCGGTGAAAC
>CAYUVM010000028.1:0-17657 GCA_964447935.1 uncultured Cytophagia bacterium
TGAATCATTGCTGTCAACAAAAAATTAAAACAGGAAAATAAGCACGAATGGCCAGGTTACAGTAGCCGCGCATTCAAACGCACTCTGGAGACCGACCGGTGGCTTGGTCGTGCCGAACGGCGATCTGTGGCTGTTGGAATATTCAACGGCGAACACCGCGCGCGTGCGCCAGATCAAAAGAGATGGAACTGAGAAGATTTTTTAAGGACTCCCATGTCGAAAACATACCAGCAGTACGCAAAACAATATCATGAGGCATTGCTTGAGGCCGTAATACCGTTTTGGCAAAAATATTCAATCGATCGCGCCTACGGCGGTTACTTCTCCTGCCTCGACCGCGACGGCACGGTTTACGATACGGACAAATTTATCTGGCTGCAAGCGAGGCAGGTGTGGACTTTTTCCATGCTGTTCAATCGCCTGGAGCAACGAGAGCAATGGTTGGATATCGCCAGGCACGGCGTTGACTTTTTAAGAAAACATGGCCGTGATGCTGATGGCAACTGGTATTTCTCACTGGATCAACACGGTAATCCGCTCATCCAGCCTTACAACATATTTTCCGATTGCTTTGCGGCTATGGCATTCAGCGAATTTGCCCGGGCAAGCGGGGATAAGGCATGCCGGGATATTGCGCTGCAAACTTACCGAAACATTCTCGCCCGCCAAGAGAACCCCAAAGGCAAATATTCTAAAATTGTGCCCGGCACGCGGCCGCTGCGTTCCTTTGCGCTGCCGATGATTCTCGCCAATCTGACGTTAGAAATGCGCTGGCTGCTGGAAGGCACGGGCGAGCCAGTCAATCCGGGAAGCTTTGTAAACGACATTATGAATGCGTTTCTCGATAAGGAACGGAGGATCATCTACGAACATATCGCGCTGGACGGCAGCCATCCGGATTGTTTCGATGGCCGGCTGATCAATCCCGGGCACGGTCTTGAAAGTATGTGGTTTGTCATGGAGATTGCCCATCAGCGCGGCGACCAGAAAACTATTGAGCAAGCCGTTGACGTGGCGCTTTCTATTTTGCAATTTGGCTGGGATGAAAAATACGGCGGCATTTTTTATTTTTTGGATGCGAAGGGCAAGCCGCCGCAACAGTTGGAGTGGGATCAAAAATTGTGGTGGGTGCATGTCGAAGCGCTGCTCGCCATGTTGATGGGATACGCACTCACCGGACGAGAGGCATGCTGGCAATGGTTTGAAAAACTACACGACTACACATGGAGTCATTTCCCGGATCCGCAGTTCGGCGAATGGTTTGGTTATTTGAACCGCCGCGGTGAAGTGCTTTTATCTCTCAAGGGCGGCAAATGGAAAGGCTGTTTCCACGTGCCGCGCGGGCTATTTCGCTGTTGGCAGGAGTTTCGCTAGTTAGGAGATGATAAAAGTACAGCATCATCAACCGCGAATTAGCGGTTCTGCTGTTGTGATGGTTTAGGCGCGATTGTAACAATTCATCGGAGAAAACTTATGAACGCATTTGATCTTCCCGCTGCCGGAGATATTGCCTTTTACCAAGAGCAAGGTTACTGGCTCAGCCCCAAGCTTTTTTCCGACGAAGAGCTGGGAGAATTTCGCGAGCATCATCGCAAAGTTGTCGCCGGTGAGTACGAAACCAAACGGCCGCCGTTAAGCCGCGATCCGCAGCCCGGTGACACTTCCAAACTCGTGCAGGTTAATAATGCGTATTGGACCGACGCGACGATGGCCCGGCTCGTGCTCGATGCGAGAATTGGCCAGATTGCCGCCCGGCTTGCGGGCGTAAAAGGCATTCGCCTTTGGCATGATCAACTGCTCTACAAACCGCCGCAAAGTGGCGTGGCCGGCAACATTGGTTGGCATCAGGATCAGGGGTATTGGCAATGTCTCGACAGCAATGCGGCACTAACGGCCTGGGTTGCACTCGAAGATGTTGACGAAGAAAACGGTTGCATGGAGTTCGTGTCTGGCAGCCACAAGTGGGGCTTGCTGGGCGAGGATCATTTCTACCAACAAGATATCGAAGCGCAGATCAAACGCATCGAAGAGAAAACCGGCCACGTCTTCCGCACCGTGCCAGCCGTATTGCCGGCGGGGTGCGTGAGTTTTCATCATCATCTCACCATTCACGGCAGCCGCGCCAATGTCAGCAACCGGCCGCGTCTTTCCATCGCCATCCATCTGATCCCCGACGGTGCGCGTTATCGCGCCGGCACTGCATCGGATGATCATACCAGCAACACACTGCGCCAGCCCAGAAACGGCGATTTCTTCGCCGGCCCGTATTTTCCAGTGTTATACCGTGAAGACGAGCCTGGCGCTAATGTTTGGACAACGGTTGAGGGTTAGTCTAAAAAATTATTTACCTTGATTCTTGGCCATAAGAATATAGATTTGACTACGACAAGACTAACTGACGGCTCCGAATTTACTTTTTGATCGCGGAAAGAGCTATGAGGTTCACCTTTTGGGATTGGATTATCGTCTTTGCCTACGTTGTCATTGCATTCATCGTAGGAATCGCGGCGACAAAACGCGTTAAGAATGTCGCGGATTTTCTGGTTGCCGGCAGACAGATTCGTTTTCATCTTGGCGTCGCTTCGCTGGTGGCGACCGAGCTTGGGCTGGTGACGGTGATGTATTTCGCCGAGCAGGGATTTCGCTTTGGGTTTGCCGCCTTTATCATCGGGGTGATTTGGGCCGCGGCTTATCTTCTCGTCGGCAGCACCGGCTTCGTGGTGGAGCGCGTGCGCCGGCTCGAAATTATGACCATCACCGAATATTTTGAATTGCGTTATAGCCGGGGCGTTCGCGTTTTGGGCGCGATGCTGCTGGTCGTTGCTGGCGTGTTGAGTTTGGGGGTCTTCTTGAAACTGGGCGCGGTGTTCATGGTGCAATTTCTCGCCATTTCGCAGACATATATCCACCTTACCATGACGACCTTGGTGGTCGTGGTGGTCGTTTATACGGTTCTGGGCGGAATGGTCTCCGTGGTGGTGACGGACTTCATCCAGTTTATCCTGCTGGCCCTCGGCATGTTGCTCGCCACCTTTTTCGTTTTCAATCAGCAGGGCTTTCTTGGCATGTTCGAACAGGCCGAGCATCTTTATGGCCGCGCGGCATTCAACCCGATTTCTCATCCGGAGTACGGCTGGTCGTTCATCGCCTATTGGTCGGTATTCGCGATTTCTGGTTGCATCCTTTGGCAGCCGGTCGCTCAGCGCGTGCTCGCGGCGCAAAAGCCGGAGCTGAACAAAGCTATTTTTAAGGCCACCAGCCTGATGTTTCTCGGCCGGGCCTTTCTGCCCATCGTCTGGGGCATCGGCGCGGCGATTTATTTGGGCGCGTCATTCGATTCCACCGCCGCCATGCCAAAATTTCTCTCCGAGATTCTTCCGGTTGGCATGCTCGGCTTTTTTATGGCCGGCATGTTTGCCGCCTCGATGTCAACCGATTCCAGCTACATGCTGGCGTGGAGCAGCGTCATCGTGCAAGACATTGTTGGCCCCTTCCGGAAAAACGGCATTTCAGACAAAGGCCGGGTTTTTCTGGCGCGCTTGTTCGTGGTCATCATCGGCGCCCTCATGCTGACTTTCGGGATTTGGTATGAGTTAAAAGGAACGGCTTTTCGTTACCTTCTGGACGTGACCACGATTTATTATGCCGGTGGACTTGCGGTTCTCGTCGCGGGCTTATATTGGAAACGGGCGAATACGTTCGGCGCCTATCTGGCTTTTATCTTTGGCGCCATTCTTCCTTTGGCCTATGTAGTGGAGGATATGGTGATCGTATCACCCGCTGGCGAATCTGCCGGATTTGTCAGTCGCCTATTATCCCCGAACATGCGCGGCGTGTTGAGTTTTGCGTTGGGATTTGTGGGAATGGGCTTGGGATCGCTTCTGCCGTTTGGCCAACGCAAAGTTCAACAACCTGAATGACTATAAAAATAAACAAGGAGCTAAGATGGACATTTGGAAACTGCTTTGGATGGTTGTATTGATCGCTGGCATTATCGGCTTTGCTTTTATGGTGTTGAAAGTTACGATTCGAGGATTTGCGGAAACGCGGAGCCTGCTCAAAGAGATAACGGAGGTCTAAAAGTCTTATTCGCCATTTAAATAATAGATGCTTCGATTTCCATCTTTTCAAAATCATCAAGCTAACGCGTATCCCCTCGGTGAACCCATCTTGATTTGAAAACGATAAATGATTAACTTTTTGGTTACCAATTTTGGGGAAGCAACTCAGCGCGTTTGTTGTGGGGATAATCTGGTAGGCGTGTCAAAACATCTTTGAGATAGGCAAACGGCTCGACGCTGTGAAAGCTTGACCATCGCCACCAAGGTGTAGATGATCGCCCCATCGTACTCGGGCGGAAAAATTATCTCTTTGCGGGTTCGCATGAGGGCGCCGATGGAAACATAAAACCTTGCCCCACATTTTATTAATCCTACTTCGCACTAACCACAAATGACTCCCGTGGACTCCTGGGTCGCCTTCAGCATTATCTCCACCACCTTGAAGTCAATTTTCTCGGGCTTGGAATAACGGATACACCCCTTACCTAAACTCACTCCTTTTCCTTTGAGCAAATCTCGATGGGCATTCATGACATCTGTTCTGAGGATATATAGTGCAATGAAATTCTTTTGGCTGGCAAAACCCACTTCCACTACGCCATTGCGCGAGTAGCATGGCCCACCGTATCTCATCGATTCTTCGAAACCTTTTAGTGAAGTGCAACACAGGCCACGCAGTTTCGCGAGTGCGGCCTTTCTTTCAGCGGGAACCTCATCAAGATAAACAGTCACATTTTTTGCAGAGCTTTGCATGGTGGTCTCATGATTATGTTTCTTGGAAGAAGTCGCCTATTAACTTGGTTTATTGGTTTAGACGACAAAACGTGCATTTTCCGTCGAAGTCAAATTTAGATAAAACAGAATAATTTAAGAATTTTCGGTGCAACACTTTTGCTTCGCCATAGTGAGCAAAAGCTTTCGCATTCTTGCGCACACTTGCGTGAACGACGCTTTGCAAACTTTGGCGAAATCCTTAACATCAAATCGCAGGATAAAATTCTTGGATGGAGACAGCAAACGGACAACCTCAATCTTGTGGCATTCGTCGGTTTTGTTGTTCTTCACGTTGATTCTGATCGTCGCGTTGAGCCGCAGGTTCTCGGTCTCAAACAGATGGTCACTCATCCCCTCCACCCAAAAACAAAACCTTCGCAGGCGAGGGCAGACTCTGAGAAAGCCATATTGCTTTGAGAGTTTTGTATCAAGACGAAATTGTCGTCCCAGAATTGTCCGCAAATTTCAGTAGGGAGAAGATACAAAATTGACAACGATTTCACAAGATTTTTAAAAATTTAATGCGGCTTTTATTTGTTGAATTAATGATTGAAACTTGAATCCCACCGTGGATTATGTCATCCGCGCCACCGTCGGATACAAAATAATGGGTGTTGATGATCGCGATGATAATAAGCGTTAGCCAAAACGATTGAGCCGGCGCCAAGTTATCCGAATCCTTTCTTCTCGTTTGTGCATGGAGCCTTCGGTAATTCCGAAACAATAATAAGGTGAGGGCAGGCTTTTCTCTCGCCTTTTTTATTTTCAGGGCAATTCTTGCTTTCAAAGCTTTTTGTGGTATATTTAAAAACGGCGCCAGCGTCGCGCCCGCTAGATCGAATACGACTTCGCGCTTCCAATCCTTACAACAATGAAGAGACGACCTCTCCTTTTCCTCATTTTGATGTTGTCTGCGACCATATTGTGCGCGCAGACGAATCCTGTACCGAGCCCCCGCCTCGATCGCATTCCCAGCGAGCTGGGCCTGTCGCAGAATCTTATCACCTGCATGATGCAGGATCGCAAAGGCTTTCTCTGGGTCGGCACCAAAGACGGCTTGAATCGCTTCGACGGGTATGAGTTTGTCGTTTATCAATACGATGCGTATGACTCGACTTCGCTTTCGGATAATTTCATCACGTCGTTGTTGGAAGATCGCGCCGGCAGAATTTGGGTCGGCACGCAGCGCGGCTTGAATTTATTCGATCGCCGCGCCGAAGTTTTCCACCGCTTATTGCCCGCCTCCATTCCCAACGGCCTGCTCCATCCGACCATCGGCGCGAATGCGATTGCCGAAGATGACCACGGCGCCATTTGGATCGGCACCGGCAACGGACTCTGCCGACTCACGCTCCCTGCCGGCGCGAAGGATTTTGCGGGCGCGCGCTTTATGCACTATCTTCACGAGGCAACGGATTCGCAAAACTCAAAAGGCGCGTTTGTCAGCAACGTCGTGATCGACGAGAGCGGCGCGATTTGGCTCCAAACGCTCACGATCCAAAAACTGGTCTTTGATGAAAAGAGTTCACGTTACGTTCCCACGGTTTTCGATTTCGGCCTTGATGATCCTTTATGGCAAACCGTGCTGAAAGATGCGCGGGTGTTTCGCCGCCTCCAAAAAGGCCGCAACGGCAAACTCTGGATCGGCGCCGGGCCGGGCCTGATCTGTTGGGACGCGCGCACGCAACGTTTTAGGCACTATCGTTTTTGGGAACGCCCGACGCGCGATCAATATTTCAGGGGCATGCGCGACATGCTGGAAGACCGCGACGGCATGATCTGGATGGGAACGTTGCAAGGCTTGGCGTGCTTCGATCCTCAAACTCAAACTTTTTCCGAGTACCGGCATCAACCAGGCAGCGCTGAAAATTTTCCTGACGCAGGAGGAATCCTGACCATGCTGGAGGATAGCGCCGGTGTGATTTGGATTGGCTCGAATGGCAAAGGATTGTACCGCTACGATCCGAAAGCCGAGCGTTTCAACCGTCCCGCGCGCGGGAACGGCAAGCTCGCATTGTGGCGCGGCATGAGTTTGCGCGCCATTTTTGAGACCAGCGATGGAACCGTGTGGATCGGGCCTACCTCGATTGGGCTTTTTCGATTGAATCGCGTCACCGGAGAGCGGACAGAGGCGCACATGCCGGCTAGTTTACGGCATTGGGGGTTTACGAGTTGGGGCTTGGTCGTTTCAATGCTGCAAGACCGGAAAGGCACGCTTTGGATCGGCGCCGAAAATGGCTTGTTCCGCGCCGCGTGGCGCAACAACCAGCTCGAGCAGGTGACGTATTTCGATCCCGAACCGGACCCCGCTCGCATGAATGACGTTTATAAAGTTTTCGAAGATCGCCGCGGGGATATCTGGATTACGACCAGACGAAATTTTTGCCGGTTGAATCAGGCCGCCGGGACATTTGAAAACTATCCGTTCCTATTGTCCGAGAATCCTGCGGCAGAGAGCGTGTCGGAGCACGTCTTCATTCATGAAGATCATCGCGGCGATTTTTGGTTGGGCACGGCCGAGAGCTTATTGCACTTCGACGCCGGGCAAAAAACTTTCACGCGTTTTCGCAACGATCCGAAAGATCGCGCGAGCTTGAGCCATAACGTCGTGCGCGCCGTGGCCGATGATCCCTTCGAGCCGGAGCGTTATCTTTGGGCCGGCACCGCGGGCGGCGGGTTGAATCGCTTTGATCGCCAAACCGAAACGTTCATTCATTTCACCGACAAAGACGGTTTGCCCGATAACGTCATTTACGCGATTCTCACGGATGAAGACGGCAATCTTTGGATGAGCACCAATTACGGCATTTCGAAATTCAATCCGCGCACGGGCACTTTTAAAAACTTTGACGCCAAAGACGGCTTGCAGGACAACGAGTTCAACTCTAGCTCGTATTTCAAAAGCGCGAGCGGAGAATTATTCTTTGGCGGCATCAACGGCTTCAACGCGTTTTATCCGCATGAGGTGCAAGACAATCCGCACGCGCCGCCGGTGGCGCTCACGGGTTTTCAGATTTTCAACAAGCCGATTTCTCACAAAACGCCGGACTCACCGCTTTCACAAGCGATTTCCGAAGCGAAAGAGATCACGCTTTCATACGAGCACAAAGTTTTTTCCTTTGCGTTTGCGGCGATGGATTTTACCGCGCCGGAGAAGAATCAATACGCTTACAAGATGGAGAATTTCGACGCCGATTGGCACCAAGCTGGAACGAGCCGCACCGCGACTTATACAAATCTGAGCCCGGGCGAATATGTTTATAGAATTAAAGCGTGCAATAACGACGGCGTGTGGAATGAAAAAGGCGCGGCGATCAAAATCTTCATCACCCCGCCGTGGTGGCGAACGTGGTGGGCGTATGGGTTTTACGCGCTG
Organism: uncultured Cytophagia bacterium; assembly: GCA_964447935.1. Lineage (GTDB taxonomy): Bacteria > Zhuqueibacterota > Zhuqueibacteria > Zhuqueibacterales > Zhuqueibacteraceae > Zhuqueibacter. The sequence continues at coordinate 8,212 of CAYUVM010000028.1, forward strand.
CTGTTGGCCGCGGGCGTGTTTGCGGCGGATCGCATTCAACGCCGCAGGGTGATTGCGAAAGAGCGCATGCAAGCCGAAATTCGCGAAGCCGAGTTGCGCGCGCAAACCGCGGAGGCGCAATCGAAAGCATTGGAGGCCGAGAACGAGCGCAAAGAAATCGAATTGCGCAAAGCGGAGGAATTGAAGATCGCTTACAAGGCTTTGGAAAATGCGTTGGAGAATCTCAAATCCACGCAGCAGCAGCTCGTCACGCAGCAAAAACTCGCCTCGCTCGGCCAGCTCACCGCCGGCATCGCGCACGAGATCAAGAACCCGCTGAATTTTGTGAATAATTTTGCCGCGCTGTCGGTGGATTTGGCGAAGGAGTTGCGGGAGGAGATTGCGAAGCGAAGGGCGAAGAGCGAAGGGCGCGATGATTTTTCGGATATCGAAGAGATTCTTACCACGCTGGAACAAAACGCGGAGAAGATCAATCACCACGGCAAGCGCGCGGACAGCATTGTGAAGAGCATGATGCAACACGCGCGCGGCTCCTCCGTCCAACGCGAATTGACGGACATCAATCATTTATTAGACGAAGCGGTGAATCTCACGTATCACGGCATGCGCGCCACTGATCCGTCATTCAACATCACGATTGCGAAAGAGTACGACGAGTCAATTGGCAAGCTCGACGTCGTGTCGCAGGATTTAAGTCGCGTGTTTTTGAATATCATCAACAACGCGTGCTATGCCGCGCATCAAAAGAAGAAAACGAGCGGAGACGGTTTCTCGCCGACGCTTTCGGTATCGAGCAAAAATCTCGGCGACAAAATCGAAATCCGCATTCGCGACAACGGCAACGGCATTCCGACTGAGATTCGCGAGAAAATTTTCAATCCGTTCTTTACGACGAAACCGACCGGACAGGGCACGGGTTTGGGCTTGTCGATTAGCTATGACATCATCGTGCAGCAACATCGCGGGGAAATTAAAGTGGAAACTGAGGAGGGCAAGTTCACAGAATTCATCATGAACTTGCCCAAAGCATAATGCCATGAAAATGAATGTCACCGTCAACGCGGTTTCAATTACCGGCGGCGAGGTGACGTCTTCTTCTGCGGCTCACACCGACTTCGGCTCAACCGACATCACCAGCGGCAGCGTTGATCGCATCTTTCCGGTTACCTCCACAACAAACGCACTGATCTACTCACACAAAACTGAAAATCTCAAAGTTAATCCACTGTCGATTTTTATTCAGGATGGACTCACCAAGTGGATATTTATAGACAGCATGAGTAAAGCGAAGCTACAGGTGAAGCGTGAAAAAATGAGAATTGAGATGAGATTCTGTGAGGCTGATTCAAAGACGCCTTGCAATTTCCTTTGTGAATGAAAGGTTTAACGCTAAAATGACGCTGACTTTTCTGCGCTGCACCCTAAAATAAGGATTTAAGCTCAAAAACAGCGCATCACCGTCGGTCTTGCTCCCCTTTGATGAAAGCGGTATTCATTTTTGAATTCTCTTCGTCACCGGCTCCATCTCGCCGACGTAAACCTTCATGCGTTTCCTTTTCAAACATTCACTTTTCAACCATCCTTTTCTCCGACTCTTTGTAAAAGCTGCCTTGAATATCATAGAAATTCCCGCTTTCTTCGCGCAATTTAACCAATTGTCAAGCAAAAGTTCACTTGCATTTTTAGAAATTCATGTTATTTTAGCCATGCAGATCGGTACAGCGATTTCCACGACACGATTTTAGAGCCAATCAATTGAATTTGAACGTCCCTTCATTCTTAATAAAATTAAAACAGAGGAGGAATTTCGATGAAACGTTCAATTCTTGCCATCAGCGTATTCGTGTTCTTGATGGGCGCGGCTTTCGCCCAAATTCCCCGAACCATAAGCTACCAGGGTGTGCTTACCGATGCCAATGGCAATTCGGTTCGGGATGGCAACGTCGCGCTGAAGTTTCGGTTGTATGAAGCAGCAAATGGCGGAACGCCAATTTGGGAAGAGACCCAGTCCGTGAACATCGTGAAAGGCCTCTTCAACGCGATATTGGGAAGCGCCACACCGCTGAATGTGCCGTTTGACAAACCGTATTGGCTGGGCATTACGGTTGAGAACGGAACCGAGCTTTCGCCGCGAATTGCGCTCACAGCCTCGCCTTATAGTCTCAACAGTCACTCCACCATTGTTGAGCCGCAACCGGGACAAGGCCTCACCATTCGTGACGCCAGCGGCGCGGTCACACATCAGATTCGTGCGGATGGAAATGTGACTCACAGTGGAATCGGTATTTTTCGGGGAGGCATCGTGGTAGGAGATACGATCATCGTGCCGCCAGATACGCTGGGAGCAGGAACCCCCGTGCTCAACAAAGGCTCAAATGCGGCAGATCTTCCTGCCATTGGATTTCAGGGCGGCGGAACGGATATTGGGGTGTTTGGTTTTTCGCTGGGTAAAGGCCGTGGGCTTGTGGGTCAATCACAAAGCGGCGCCGGCGTTCATGGAATTTCTGAAACCGCGCCAGGTGTAGTGGGGAATTCTAAAAACAATTTCGGAGTTTATGGTAAGGCCGAGAATTTTCATGGCGTGTTCGGGGACTCTGAGAAGTTTAGTGGAGTTCGTGGTGTGTCGCGGAGCGCGATTAACGGCGGCGTATCCGGTTACAACGGTAGCGGAGGCCTCGCCATTCATGCCAATGGAACCGTCAAAATTGACAATGTTCCTCTGGCGCCGGACCAAAATCGATTTCTCGTTTGGGATGGGGATAATATTGTCAAATTTAGAACTGGGGCATTCAATGGCGTGCTGAACAATATACCCTTGCGCATTCTAAATGCGATTGGACTCGAAGTTTTTCGCGTCAATCCGGATGGCAGTTCCTACCATAGAGGCCTCGAAGAGTTTGCCAGTGGCATCACGATTACCGGCACCGGCAGCGGCATTCTTTTTCCGGATGGAACCAAACAAATTACCGCCGGCGGGGGTGCGTTCGATGGCACTCTGGTTAACAAAACCCTGCTCCTCAAAGATGCTGCTGGCAATGAAGTTTTCCGGGTGTATCCCGATGGCACTTCTTTTCATAAAGGCGTTGAAACCTTCGATGATGATGTGCTCTTTAAAGGCACGGGCGCCAAAGGCGCCAAGCTGGTCGATGCCAACGGCCAGACCATTGCCGGCTTTGGCCGCCTCGATTTGGGCACCGGTCAACGCATCGGCGTTTATGGCAAAGCCGAAAAACCCGGTGATCTCGCCGGAGCTTTTGAAGGCGATGTCGACGTTCATGGTGAAATCTACGCCAGCAGTTTTCATATCGTCAATGATAATGGCGATACGCTGATGAATTTCAATGCCGACGGCACTTCTTATCATAGCGGGCTTGAGACATTTGCCGGCGGCATATTGGCCAGAGGCAAGGCATTGCTCGGTGAAGATTTCATTTTTGTTGGCGCCAAAAATCTTAATGAAACAACCCAAGCTTTGAAAAATGCTGGCAGAACGACTGGGCCGAATGTTTTATTTTTCGCCAAAGATTCAACCGGCGAGGATACGGCCGGACTTTTTAGCAGCGTTTCCGGCGAGCGTCCCAGCGTTTATGCGGAAAAAAGGGCGCCGGGTTCCAACTTCAGCGCCGCCTCCGCGATGAACGAGCATCTGCAAAGCCTGAATCAAATTACTGCGCAGGCGAAAGAAAATTTATCTCCGAACTTTTCTCAATTTATCAATCAACAAAATCTGCCGTCGATTTGGGGCGTGACCAGCATGGCCGACAACGAAGCCGTGCTCGGTCAGAACAGCTCGACGACCAGCACTGCCGCGGCGATACGCGGGGTGCATGTTGGAAGAGGCGTTGGCGTGGTCGGGCAAATTGCCAATAGCGCCAGCACCGCGCCGGCAGTTTGGGGTTTAACCAATGGCATCGGCTCCGGCGTGAGCTCGACGGTCACCGGCAGCGGCACGGGTTTGCTGGTTGATCACAACGGCGCTACCGGCCATCACGCGGTGTTCCGCAGAAATAACGTGAATCAAATTCGTTTCGATCTCACCGGCAAAGGCTTTTTCAACGGTGGCACGCAAACCGGCGGCGCCGATGTGGCCGAAGCGTTTGAAGTGGAAGGCACGGTACAGCAATACGAACCAGGTGATGTACTGGTGATTTCAATAAACGCCGATCGCAAGTTGGAAAAGAGCGCAGCGCCGTATTCAACGCTCGTTGCCGGCGTTTATGCCACCAAGCCCGGCGTGCTGTTGACAGAGCGAAGCATCGACGATCCGCACGACGACACCGTGCCGTTGGGAGTTGTGGGCGTTATTCCAACCAAAGTTTGTGGAGAAAATGGCCCCATTCGCCGCGGCGATATGCTCGTCACCTCGAGCCTTTCCGGTCATGCCATGAAAGGAACGGAGCGCGAACGCATGCTCGGCGCCGTGGTTGGCAAGGCTCTCGAAAATTTTGATGGGGACGGCAGAGGGGTTATCAGAGTGTTGGTTAATGTCAAATAGTTCAAAGTCCGAGATCAAATGTCCCAAGTCTATGGCAAAAGTTATTTGATATGAATGAAACAATGGAGTTCTGTTATGAAAACCAATAAACAGTTGCTCAGTATCATTGTCATTTTTTGCCTCAATCCGCAGGTCGTCGCCGCACAACAATATAAAATTTCTCATTCCGTGATTGGCAGCGGCGGCGCGGCGAGTGCAAATTCGAATCATCGCCTGCTCGGCACCGTTGCGCAGCCGGTTATTGGTGCTTCGCAAAACGTCTTGAATCGCCAAGAAGCCGGCTTTTGGTATGGGTCGCAGAAACTTCTCACAAGAGTGGAGCAAGCACCGTCATCAGATTTGCCTGACGAATTTCATCTCGCGCAGAATTATCCGAATCCTTTTAACCCCATCACCACCATTTCTTTTGACGTGAAAGCGGCGGTTCGCGTGACGCTAACCCTTTATAACGTGCTGGGACATCGAGTCGCCACTTTGGTGGATGGGCAACATGCACCTGGCCGGTATCGCGTGCACTTCGACGCACGTGACTTATCATCGGGTTTGTATTTCTACGTCATTCAAATGGACGATTTCCGCAGTATAAAAAAGATGGTATTAAGCAAATAAGGTCAAAGGTAGACCAAGAATGATAGTAAGCGGGCTGAATAAACTGAGTCCACGCAGCTTACTTCCGTATTTCCGAAAAAAACACCAGCCCGAAAATGATACAGATACACACCGCTGCCAAGCGGATTATCTTTCGCATCCTTGCCATTCCAGGGAAGCCGATGATAGCCGGCTTCGAATTGCCGATCCGTTAATGTGATGACTTCCCGTCCGAGCATGTTGAAAACTTTGACCACGATATGGCTGGTCTGCGGCAGTTGAAAGCATTTCGAGGGTATTACATGTCACTCAAAATTTTCTTGACAAAGGCCGCTCTTTTGTTAATATTGAGCAATAAGTTACTGGCCTACTCTGTTCCCATCTTCAGCCAAATTAGGAAACTGTATGAAACAAAAGTCATGGTATCGCGCCATTATAACGGTGGTTTTACTGGCCATGCTCGCCTTAATGCTAAATGGTAGCAATTGCCAAACTCCCACTCAGCGTCCGGGAAATTCCTTTGACGGTTCTGCCCATTGGGCTCGCAACCTTGCACAGCCGTTGATTAATAACTTTGCAGCGGATGCGCAGATTTATCATATTAACGGAGTCCAAGTGTACAAGGATGGTCGGTTGCCCGCCAATGCTGGAAGCTGGGGTTTGGTGGCGTGGAGCGCATCGCGGCAGGAGATCTGTCAAGTCAATGTGCGATTCACTGGCGCCACTTCAACCGAGATACGGTTGCAAAATACGCCACCAGGCGCGAACGGCCAGCCAATACCTAATGGTTGGGTTAACAGCACAGATGTTTTTAATGCAACGGCCTCGCATCGCGATCCGGGCGCCACCTTAGCGACCCTTGCCGCTTTTAATCTGCCAACCTATTCCGGGCCGCATTGGGGCATCAATTTCAATGCGGGTCAAGAGCCGAATCATTACGTAAATTCGGATGGAACCTATCTCGGCACGACGCCATAACCAGAAGCGTGGATGGGAAAGCCCCAAAAGATAGTCGAGATGATTGGCGGATTATTGGACTCGATTTTCTATTGTTGGTTGATTTACTAAACAATAGCTTCACAACTCAGTCTCAAGATAAACAATTCTCGAGCTCTCGCACTCTGAAAAATATCAGCAAGCTGCATAAGACTTTGACCTGGTTCCGATCTCGTGATGCGAACAGTAAAATATCTCATCCATACGATCGTGATAGCTTTTCATCACTTTGCCATATTTAAGAGTCCCTCACATTGTCCTGTCAAAAATCTTTAACAAATTATTTTGCATTTCGGGGAATGAAATACACCAAGAAATCGTTACCTATGATCGAACAATGAGCGCATGTAATGGCATGCTCGTTAATTTGAGTTTAGGGAAATCATCATGATACGAAACGGTTTTTGTAAGCTGAATATAGCCTCATTCGCATGTACAGTGGCATTGGCTGGAACGATGTTCCTTGCCGGAGTGGGCTCTGGACAGCGAGTCGAAGCGAACGGTAAAACCATCGGTCATACGACCGGAGAGGAACGAACCATGATCAAGGTGCATGTTTTTAATAAAGACGGCAAGCTGGTTGGTCCAATTGTGATGCCCAAGGTGGTGAAGAACGAGGCGGAATGGCAGGCCTTGCTCACGCCCGATCAGTTCCGGATCACCCGTGGCAAAGATACCGAACGGCCTTTCTGTGGTCTTTTGCTCGACAACAAGGAAGAAGGCGTTTATTCCTGTGTGTGCTGCGGACTGCCGCTTTTCTCATCAACGGCTAAGTTTCATTCTGGGACCGGCTGGCCGAGCTTTTTTGCGCCGATCGCCGACGGCAATGTTGCCGAGCATAGCGATCGTAGCTTCGGCATGGCGCGGACCGAGATTCTCTGCGCCCGTTGCGATGCGCACCTTGGCCATGTTTTCGATGATGGGCCGCGTCCGACCGGACTGCGTTACTGTCTCAACTCCGAGTCGCTCACCTTTACGCCACAGGCGCAGGTGAAGAAGCTCGCAGATGCCGCGGCGGAAAAGACAAAGTCCGGAGCAGATGGCACGGCTGGTGAGCGCGCAACAGCGGTGTTCGCAGGCGGCTGCTTCTGGTGCACCGAGGTTGTGTTCGAAGAACTGGAGGGGGTGATCGAGGCTGTCTCCGGCTATGCCGGCGGCACCAAAGCCACCGCCGATTACAAGACCGTGTCGACCGGCCGCACCGGCCACGCTGAGGCGATTGAGATTACTTATGATCCACGGAAGATTTCTTACGAAAAGCTTTTGGAGGTTTTCTTTGCCACGCATGACCCAACGACCAAGGATCGCCAGGGCAACGACGTCGGGCCGCAATATCGTTCGGCCATTTTTTACGCCAATGTGCAGGAAAAAGAGTTCGCTGCGGCTTACATTCAAGACCTCAACGACAGCAAAATTTTTTCGCAGCCGATCGTAACGACTCTCGAGCAACTCACCAAATTCTATCCGGCAGAGAATTATCACCAGAATTATGTTTGCTACAACCCGAACCAAAGCTATGTGCGCGCGGTGGCGTTGCCAAAGGTAAAGAAGGTCCGTGAGAAATTTCAAGCGCTGCTGAAAGCGAAGTCACCGCTGGAGGCGGGTGGCGCGAAGTAGTTGCCGCGTTGATGCCAAACAACAATCACGCGGCTGTCCTATGATTGTTGCGAGGTTCTAAAAATGAACGAACCGCTCCTGATGTTAGCTTTGACTCCCATGCTTTCACCTCCTTTCGGCAATCTTCATTATTCAATTACTGCGAAGCCTGCGCATGCTCGTGTTTTTTTCGGCACGATAATGAAATAAGCATCGGGCCTTCCTTCGTTCAAAACAAAAACATTTTTTGGGCTGTTGAAGTGTTCCGGCAGCGCGCCGATGTCGGAATTTTTCACGTACGGCGCATAGAACATCACGTACGGCGAAAACACGCGCGTCTTCGCGCCGGTTTTCGGATCGTGTTTCATAAATTCCGGCGACAGCATGTACGCCACGCCCGGTCGCCGCGGCACAATGAGCTTGCCGGCTTTATATTCTTCCGCTAAATTACTCTTAGCTTCCTTCAAAGACTTTCCCTGCTCCATCAAAACGGCACGGCGGAAATCCGCCAACAGCGTGGTCTGCGCGACTTCCGCGTCATAAGCATACAGCGCGATGATCGCGCCGAAGCGAACCACCAGACACGAGAATCCATTCGTGCCTTCCTGCGCTTTTACAAAACCTTTGCCCCGTTCCAACACGTAAACCGTTGCGTCTTGGCGTAAATGCTCCGGCGCCGCGCTGAGCGTCATCTCGACCTCCTGCTCCCGCGGCATGAGCATCGGCAGATTGTTTTTCGCCGGCTTTTGCGCCGCCGCATTTTTATCGCAACGATTTAAGCAACAACAATCGCTGGGTGAAGTTCAAGCTGGTGGGCACGAGCAGTAATCGCGACGGCCTCGGTGCGAAAATCCGGGCACGGGCTAAGATCAACGGCAACACGTATTGGCAACTGCGCGAGGCTTCGAGTCAAAATACGTTTTGCGGGTAGAACAGTGCGGAGATTCATTTCGGTTTGGGCGACGCGACGACGATCGATTCCCTCAAGATCGAATGGCCATCGAAAAAAGTGGATCGTTGGGCGAATGTTGCTGCCAATCAAGTTTCGACGATGATCGAAGGCAGCACGATTACGGCAGTCGCGGAGGAAGAATCGCACGGCGCGCCCAAGACGTTTGCGTTGCAGCAGAATTATCCGAATCCCTTTTGGAGCGAAGCGGCATCCTGCTCTGCGGGAAACCCTTCGACAACCATTGCCTTCAGCTTGCCGCGCGCGAGTGTTGTAGAGCTTGTCGTTTTCGATCTCGCAGGAAAAGAAGTAACGAGGCTTGTTAACGACTTCAAAAACGCGGGCGAACACAAGCTCACTTTTGCAGCGAAGGATTTGCCGAGCGGGGTTTATGTGTATCGCTTGCGCGCCGGGGATTTCGTGCCATCACGAAAGATGATTTTGTTGCGATAAAAGACGGCAATGGCAGGAAAATGTATGGCAGAAAAATAAAGGCGATGAAAATAACAGAAAGGATGCTTCTCATGAACGATTGCCCGCGGCAAGCCGAGTAGCATAGCATTCATGAAAAAATCGTGAAACATCTGAGCCCGCGTCACGGTCTAAAAAAAACGAGACTGCTCATGAATCGGCACAAAGTCAGGAATGGGCAGTTTTGAACTAATTTAATAGCTGCTCAACCTCTCACGAACACAATGCAATCGTGAAACTCGTAATCGACGGCCTCAACAAAAGCTATCGTAAAAACGTCTATGCTCTGCGCGATCTTAGGGGCTGTAAAAAAATAAAGTTTTCACTTTCGTGGTTTAATTGTATAGTTCC
>CAYUVM010000029.1:0-17100 GCA_964447935.1 uncultured Cytophagia bacterium
GATGACTGCAAGCGCATGGGCGTGCCGGTGCTGCCGCCGGATGTGAATGAAAGTTTTGCCGAATTTACGGTAATGGACAATGTCAACCTGCCGAGCGAAACGAAAACCGGCAAAGCCCACATCACCGCCGCGAACGTGACGAACAAAGCGATTCGTTACGGCCTCGGCGCCATCAAAAATGTCGGCCTCGGCGCAATTGACAGCATCGTCAAAAGCCGTGAGCAAAAAGGCAAATTCATTTCGATCTTTGATTTTTGCAGTCGCGTCGATCTGCGGCTGGTGAATAAAAAAGTGCTGGAAAGTCTGGTGCAAGCCGGCGCGATGGACGCATTCTCGCCGAAGCGTAATCGCCAGCAATTGCTGCAGGCGCTCGACGTGGCGACCGCGTATGCCTCCAGCGTGAATGACCAACGCTCCCGCGGTCAAGTTTCGATCTTCGATCAAGGCGGCGCGGAGGCGCTGTCGGAGCCGGCCCTGCCGGAGCTTCAAGATTGGCCGGATGCCGAGCGGCTCACGCGCGAAAAAGAATTTCTCGGCATTTATCTCTCCGGCCATCCGCTGCAACGTTTTCGCGAAGAAGTGAAACTCTTTTCGAGTACGCCGCTGCAGGATCTCAGTGAATTGCCGGACAATTCGCGCGTGATGATTTGCGGCCAGATCACCAACATCAAAACGGTCGTTGATCGCAAAGGCGGCACGATGGCCTTTCTGACGATTGAAGATTTTGTCGGCGCCACGGAGGCGATTGCCTTCAGCGACACCTACTCGGCGCATCGCGAGTTGCTGCAGCCGGACGCCGTGGTCGTGCTCGTTGGCACCGCCTCAACGCGTGAAGATGAGCCGACCAAAGTGTTGGTGGAAAAAGCCATGAGCCTCGATGAAGCGTGGAACGAGATTCCGAAAAAGTTTATTTTGGAAATTCCCGTGCAGCAGGCCGACGAAGCTGCAACGCAGCAACTTATTCAAGTGCTGCGCGCCAATCAAGGCTCGTGCAGTTTATTCTTCCGCTTGCGCAATGGCGGCGCGGCGAATTATGATTTTCGCTCGAAGGGTTTAAAAATTCGCCCGAACGCGAGCCTGTTGCAGCGCGTTAAAGAAATTTTTGGCCCCAATACGGTGCGCGTCGATGTCGCGATTCCGCCGAGCAGCCGCCCGCCGCAGCGTGAGCGCGGTCGGGGCGAAGGCCAGCAGCGGCCGTTTGCGCGGGTGTAAAATAAATTTTATGGCGCGGGCGCTTTGAGCGTCCGCGCCGTAGTTTCTCAAAAAATTTTCTTGACTTCCTTCCTTTGCTTTTGTATCATGTCCAGCAATTAAAAAAGAATCGTCACCTCCAGCGCGATTTCAAAATTATGAAACATTGTATACTCAGCGTTTTTCTTTTTGCTGCCATTATACATTTATTCGATGGCGATTCACTGCACGCGCAAATAACCGTCGCTGTCAATCCCGCGAACAAACAAGATGCACGGGTGTTGCTCACTAATCCGGCTTCAGCGGCGGTGACGGAAGCGCGTGTGTATCTCGGTTATAAATTGATTTATCCGGGCGCCATTCCCAACAATGCCTTTGCGCTGAAAGCTTCTTTTTTCAATCTCTCGCTACCGCATGTCGGACAAGATAAAATTGCAACCGGCCTGCACGGGCGTTATTTCACCACGCCGCTGTTTCAAGAAGGGCGATTCGGTGGGAGCATCGCGCGCGAATTGAACGAGCATGTCGCGGTGGGCCTCGATCTCGCCCTGTTGTTCAAAAGCTACACGAGAGAAAATTTCGATCTGGTCGATCCCGATGATCCGGTTTTTCGCGGCGGGAGTTCGGTGGTGGTGTTCGATCCGGGCCTCGGATTTCTGGCGCAGCTCAACGAGAAGCTCGCGTTCGCCGTCTCGCTGTTTCATCTCACGCAACCCGACATCGCGCTCGGCGACGTTGAAGCCAAACTCCCCATCGAAACGTTATTCGGCTTGAATTTCACGTACAACTTTTTACGCTTTGATCTCGGCGCGCATCTGTGGAATAAGCAAATGTATCCGCTGCTGGGCGCAGAAATTTTCTCTACCCGCAGTGGCCGCTTTCGTCTCGGTTACGGACTCGACAACGTCTCGTTTGATGGGCAGCTTTTGTTGCGCGGCAGCGCCTCTTTGTTTTATAGTTTTAATTTACCCACCACCGATCTTGGCGTGATCAGTACGGGGTCGCACGAAGTGGGGTTTGTTTATGCTTTTTCGTCATCCCAAAAGTAAGCGTTTGAGGTAAGACTAACCTCATTTTGTCAAAAACACGTAAAGCACTTGTTACAAGCAACAAGGCTGAATCTCCTTCTGCACTGCCGAAGGAGTTTTATGATCCGAAGGCGGTGCAGGAGGTCTTGGAGAAGTATGTGAAGTGATGAACATTCACAGCCCGGGCGTTGCGAGCGCCCAGGCTGTTTCTATGGTTCTGAACAATTGGGAGAAGCTCATCATGCCCTATCGTCGCATCGAATTTCAAGCCGGCGAATATTACCACATCTATCATCGCGGTCAAGATCGTCAAAAAATTTTCTTCGAGGACGAAAATTATCTGTATTTTTTAACGCTACTCAGAAAATATCGTGAAAAATTCGAGATGAATGTCATCGCCTATTGCCTCATGCCCAATCATTTTCACTTCCTGCTGCAACCAAAAACTTCCAACAACCTTTCGCGCTTTGTGGGTTTGCTTGAACAGAGCTATGCGCAAGCCATCAACAAACGCTATCATCGCCACGGCAGCTTGTTTCATAACGAAAGATTTCAGCATTCACATGTTTATAGTGATCGTTATCAAATTTTGTGCTGCCGCTACATTCACGTCAATCCACTGAAAGACGGTCTCGTCGCCGATTTGAAAGAATGGCCGTTCTCAAACTATTTGGAATTTATCGAGGCGCGAAAGGGAGAATTGGTGGTGGCGGGTTATCGGGAGAGATTTTTCCCCACGGCGAAAGAATATGAGGATTTTGTCGCGAAATATGGAACCGATGAAAATGATGATTGGGAGAAATTTTTATTTGGTGTGAAGTAGAAAAATAAAAACGGAGAAACGGCCCGGGCGTTGTGAGCGCCCGGGCCGTAGTAGTCGTAATTGTAAATGCTCACCCAAACAATTCCTTCGCCTCCTCCACCACTTGTTGCATCACTTGTTGAAAATTTCCATCTACCAGCGCGCCGGAGGCATACGGGTGGCCGCCGCCTCCGTAGCGATTGGCGAGGCCGTTGATCACAATTTTGCCTTTCGAGCGAAAACTGATTTTCACCTGTCGCTTTTCGGTTTCGAGAAACATTAGGCAAAGCTCGACGCCATCGATGCTGCGCGGGAAATCGGCGAAGCCTTCGGTGTCGCGCGGCTGCGTGCCGGTGACTTTCATTAAATCCTGTGTGACCGCAAACCAGACAAGCCGGCCATCTTGCGCAAAAGTCAAATTATTCAAAATCTTCCCGAGCAGGCGCATTTTGTTGGCCGATTGCTTTTCATAAACTTCCTGATAAATGTGATGCGGTTTGACGCCCCGCGCAATCAAATCCCCGGCAATTTGATGCGCGCGCGGGTTGGTGTTGGAAAAACGAAAACCGCCGGTGTCGGTGAGAATCGCGGTATACAATGCCTCCAACATTCTGCCTTGCAGGCGGGCGCCCAACTTCGTAAGCAAATCGTACATCATTTCACCGGTTGAAGAGGCGCCCGTGAAAATCCAATCGATTTCGCCAAGCTTGCCGTCGAGAGGGTGATGATCAATACAAATTTTGGTAAGCGGGGTTTGTTTGAGCAATTTGCCCAGCTCGCGCAACCGTTCCCAGTCGCTGATGTCGAGAATGAAAACCGCATCAGCCTCGCGCACGGTCTCGCTGTGTTTCGCGGGGTCGTACAATTGCAAGTCATCCCGCCGGTCGAGGAAGGCCAGGTTCTCCGGCGTGGGATTGTGGTTGAAGACCTGCACTTCTTTTCCCAGCTCGCGGAGATAATGCAACAACGCGATTTCCGAACCAATGCCGTCGCCGTCGGCGTTGACATGGGTGGTCAGAATGAATTTTTTACCGTTTTGAATGACTGCTTGAATTTTCTGTAGCGTCGGTGTATCGATCATGCCTCGTATCCCTTCCGTGAAACTCTCATCCACTTACTCATACTCTTTCTCTTTATCATACTCATACTCGCTTTTAAACGGCTCGAGTAAGAGAAAGAGTATGAGCAAAAAGAGAATTTAATTTTTTAGCACTATTTTCCCAAAACTGCTATTTCCGTTTGCTTCCACAACTTTCACGGCGAGGACGCTTGAGGCACTGGCGCCGGCAACAGTAAATTGATACGTCTCCCGTCGCTGATCGGAGACGCTATCGGTTGGGTAAATCAATTGCCAGGCGTTCGCATCGACCGCATACCAAGCCTCTTTAATGCGCGAAAGCTGATCCGCCGCTTCAAAACTCGCCTGCCATTGCGCGCCGCTTTTTTGCGCCAACAGCGTTTTGATCTCCGGCGGGGTGTTGTCAATCACAAAAATCTCGCTGATCTTTTCGCTCTCCAGTGCGAGATCGGGGGGATTACTGCGCCGATCGGAGGCGGTAATGCGCATCTGATATTCGCCGTCGGGCAACGCTTGGCCGTCCCACGTATAAATGGCGCCGGCATAATTTTTATCCAGTTCGCGCCAGGCGGTTTCGCCGACGGCGCGGATTTCGATGCGGTACACGAGCCGATCATTATTCTCATCGCGCGCCTGCCAGCCAATCGACTGGGCGCCTTTCTGAAACGTTTTGCGGCCGGCTTCCGGCAAGGAAATATTTTTGATTGCCGGTGAGCCGCCGTTCTGCCCGTCGCTCAAATGGTTGGCGGACTGCTCTTTCGCTTCAGGAAACGCGTCGCCCGGATTATAAATATTGATCGCCGTGATTTCCGGCGCGACATTCTTTTGTAAATAAGAAACCTGTACTCGCTTCACCGTTGCTGAACTTTTACCAATGCCGGTCAACTCCAATTTCCATTGCAGGAAGCGCGCCAGCGGGCTGGCAATCGCGCCGCCGGCGGCCGGCCCTTGCACTGCCGCCCAATCACTCCAGGTTTTATCCGGCTTGCCGGTGTTGCCGCTGCGCGTCAAAAGCCGCGCCGTTCCTGCACCGGATTGCAGCCAACTCACGGCGCCCCATTGCGCCGGCACATTGGCGTCAATCACTTCCGCAAGATACTCGCCTTGCTCGCGTGTGGCGGCGCTCATCATTTGCAAGGTGCCAGCATTCGCCGTAGTTAAAAAATAATTCTCATTAGCAGCGCCGATGATTGAGGTGATTTGGGAGGGTTCCAATTGGCAGAGCAACGTCCGGCTACCATCATCCGCAATCCGATAGACCCGGCCGCGATCACCGGTGCCAACGAGCAGGGTTCCACTCGCTTCGAGCAGCATCGCGTGAATCCGATCCTGCCGCGAACTCCACAGAACTTTGGCAATGCCGTCTTTATTGAGGCGATAAACTGCGCCCATGCTTCTACCACCCGGGCCCGACATCGACCCCGATACGGGCAGCGTCGGTTGATCATCGCCGGACGCGGTTATGATAATGGCCGGGCCTTCTTCCTCGGCATCCGCCTCATTGCCCTCGAGGTTGGCGACCGGTGTTGGCGAGAGGCCGCCGGGGATTTTTGCTTCGCCGGCAGCCGCGGCATACACAACGCCATCACGGCCAAGCGCGAGCTGGTGAATTTCCGGGTACGCGGCGTCATACAAAACACTCGCGACGCCGGCGGAATTCAAACGATACAAATAGCCATTACCACTCGAACCGGCATAAAGCGTTCCGGAAGTTTTATCTAACACGAGGCTGCGAATGTGCTTTTCTTCGTTTTGAAAAAAGACCTCGGCTTTGCCATTCGGCTGCACCAAATAAATGCGGCCCGGTTCGCCGGCGGCCACATAGAGTGCGCCATCCGCGCGCGGCACGATACTCCAAATATATTTTGCCTCCGGTTTAAAAAACGGTTGTGCTTTCGCATTGCCGCTTTGGCGATAAATTTGGCCATCCGGCGACGCCGCGATATAAAGGTTGTTTTGCGACCAGGCCATGGCAAACACCGCCACTTCAGAACTGGTAAAAACCGTGTCCGGTTTGGTTTTTTCATTAACCCGCAACACCAGCGCCGGATTGCCGCCGCCGATATAAACATTGCCCGCGGCATCGTTGGCCGCACACCACAAATACGGCACGGTGGCGCGCAGGCGTTCACGCACAGCCGGCGCGAGGCGCATTTGCCCGAGCGCATCAATGGAAACGCCCAGTGCCTTCCCCTTTTCCAGGTCTTCCTGAGTGAGAAAATTTTTGAATTGTGGCGAGGCCGCGAAAAGGGTAACGGCTAAAATCAGCGCAGTGAGCGAAGTGATTTTTTTAAGTGTCATGTTTCCTATTTCCGTGAAACGTAAATGCGTATTCTGTATGATGTTTTACTTATGAACGCAATTTTATTCGCAGGGTCTTTAAACCTGAGACGGCAAATGCGCCGTTATTCGGTGCACCGGTTTGCGCGCCGCCGATGAGAATTTGTTGTTGGGCAGCGCTTAAAAGCTGCTCGCGGGCAAACGCCGCATTGCCTTTCAAGTTTTGTGATTGCAAAATGGAATAGATCGACGGCGGCAGCGCCGAAAGCTGCTCACCCTCAATGATCAAACCTTGATCCGGCTGGCGTATTTGAAAATACAACATGTCGTTGCGCCGGCGTTCCTGTAAAATTGTGAGCAATTGCGTAAAATTGCGTGCGGCAAAGCGGGCCGGGGCAGTGCGCAATTCCAACAGGGTGAGATCATCGCCGCTGCCCACATGGATGGTGAGGAATCTTCCTTCCGCATTTGGGGGAATCACGAGTTTTTGATGTAATAATTTTTCCGGCCCCTGAAACGTTTTGAGCCGCGCAAAAACCGTTACCGTATCGCCCGGCTCCACTTCGCTGCGGTCGATCCAGACCTGTTCGAGGCTGGCGCTGCGCCGGCCCGGAAGCGAAGCAAAATTCAAATCAATACGCGACAGTTTCGCGGGCTGAAAGTTATTGGCCATAATCGCACCAACGGTCGAGGCGATTTCGCCGGTCGATTTTAATATGCCGTTCAGAAAACCGAAACCGCCCATCGGCGTGAAACCAGGATAAAAATCATCGAGTGTAATTTTCTCGCCGCTTTGTAATTGAACCGCGCCGGTAAGCTGCAAACTGTTTTCGCCGGTCGCCAGCCGGCCCGATTCCAGCGTGTTCACGAGCACGAAACGCATGATCAGCGGCATCAGCGTATTGAGACTGCGCTCCTCGGTGAACCCAAATTCGAATTGCGAAATTTTGCCGGCTTCATCGGTGTAACGCAACGTCAGCGGCGTCAGCACCGGCGGCGCGCCGATGACGCCATAAAGTCCCGTGGTGCGATCCTGCCGCAACGTGCCGACGAGACTTGAGGTGACGCCCTGCTTAAAAGATCCGAGATCGCTTGGAACAATAAAAAGAATTTTTGCCAATGAAATCGGCAACTCGACCGGGCCGTTATTAAAAAATGGATGGCCAAACGCCAGCACGCGATTATCTTGGCGATAACTCACGGTGCCGATGGCCTCGATGTCGGTATCGCCGGTCATCAGCACCGCGCCAATTGCGGCGCCGGGTTGCAGCAAGGCGGCGGCTTCCAGCTGGTTTGTTGCATTCAGGCCGGCGCTGCCGCCACTTACCACTTGAAAGCCAGCGGGTTTCAACAGGCCGGCGGCAAGATCGACGAGTTGAGGTTGCAACCCGCCCATCGCGAGCGGCAGATCAATCGGATGCAACATGCCCATGCGCGTAGCGCGGCGCTGCAACAATTCCTGCGGCATAAAATTTTCCCAGGACACTTCCGCGAGACCCAGTGCCATTTCGAGAAATTTGTTGGGCCCCGGCGGGGCGAACGCCGAAAGCTCGCGATCACGCGTGTTTTCGCGCTCAAAAATTTCCAACATCTCTTCGATGGGCGTAACGCCGGCCAACGGCTCGCGCACGAACTGCGCGAGCGAATATGACAGCGCGCCGATCATTTTGCCGTTAATATAAACCGGGCTGCCGCTCATGCCCGCCGCCACGCCGGTATGCTCGGCCTTCTCACCTTTCAAGCGAATAATGATGAGATTGCGCTTGGGGTAGAAATTGCGCATGACCTCGACGACTTCAACCGGAAAATCTTCCGGACGTTCGCCCTGAAACACCGTGCGGCAAACGCCAGCCATGCCGGGCTTGACTTCAGCAATCGGCATGATTTCCTGCGCCGGCAGAGCGAAGGGGTTGACGGCAAATGTAATAATGAGAAGAAAAAAACAACGACGCATTTTTTAGTTCCGTAAAAGTTAAGTTTATAAAGTACGGCTTTCGCGCGAAAATTGCAAGCCCCGATTTTCTCTTTCACTTTTTCATTGTTTAATATAGGATTTTGCTATCCGCCGCTTGATTTTTTCCAAAAGATTTGCTATACTGAAAATCATGGAGCCGTTCGAGCTTGTTTCCCCAATTACCAAAGTGGAAACGATAGCGTGGGGACATGGTATTCGTGTTCTGCCAATGCTTATGGAACGATATGGCGGAAAGCCATCGGCATGGCGCAAGAAAAAGGGAAGGGCCACGATTCGCCAATTGGGCGCTTTATACGAGGCTGAACTGCATTGGTTTGAAGCGCATGGAATTGGCAAAGTCAACATGAAAATAAAGTTCAAAGAGCAAATATGAGTATCCGAAAACTGCAAAAAAAAAATTGGGCGCTCTGTATCGACGCCGGCGAATATGAAGGCGTGAGTTTGTTTGCCTTGAAGTTGTATCAATACCGGCCCAACCCGGTTTCAGAGGCCGAGGGATTCCTACACGTCATCGACGAAGAAGGCGAGCTTTATTATTATGACGCTGCGGCTTTCTTAAAAGTCAAGTCGGCATCGAAAGGGCTACTGATTCCTCTCATTCAACCCCCAAAAACCAAGAGGAAGGCGGCAGTTGCGCTTTACGAACTCCCGAAAAGCAGGACAAGACGCACAAGCGTGTAATGGAAATTTTATTGCACTGTCAATACATAGCACCTTCCATTTCTTGGTCTCCGCTCAGACCAATTTACTCTATGTGACAATTTGGGCTCTGGACCCACGACCTCGGACTACGGGCCCTGTTCACCCAAACAACTCGGCTTGCTCGCTGCGCCGGAAATGTTCGGTGGTGAGATGCCGGCGGGTTTGATTGAGGCCGAGCTTTTTACAAGTGATCGCAAACATTTGGGCAATGGCGTCGACGCGCTCACCTTCGCCGCGGAAGCGCGAGCCAAAGTTGGGATCATTGAGTTTGCCGCCGCGCATCTCTTGAATCGCGTGAATAATTTTGTTGGCGCGCGCCGGAAAATTTTGCCCCACCCAATTGCCAAATAATTCTTTCACGGCATATGGCAAGCGGACCATGATGTGGCCGGCGCTGATCGCGCCGCGTGCAGCGGCCGCCGCAAGAATCGCCGGCATTTCATGATCGGTCAACCCGGGAATGATCGGCGCCACATTGACACCGGTGGGAATGCCCGCCGCCGCGAGTTTCTCGATGGCTTCGAGCCGTTTTTCCGGCGCCGAAGTGCGCGGCTCCATCTTGCGGCAGAGTTGATTGTCGAGCGTCGTGATGGAGAGAGAAACCCCAACCAAATTATATTCGGCCATTTGCCGCAACAAATCGAGGTCGCGCGTCACCAGCGCGTTTTTGGTGATCATGCCGACCGGATGCCGATACTTCAAAAAAACTTCCAAACAGCGCCGGGTAATTTGCAGTTTGCGTTCGGCGATTTGATAGCAGTCGGTGTTACCGGAAAGCGCGATCACCTGCGGCTGCCATTTCGGATCGCGAAACGTTTCTTCGAGCAATCTCGCCGCATCTAATTTCACCATGATCTTCGTTTCAAAATCCAAACCGGCGGACAAGCCGAAATATTCATGGGTCGGCCGGGCATAACAATAAACGCAACCATGCTCACAGCCGCGATAGGGATTGAGACCGTAAGTGAAAGGAATATCAGGGCTGTCGTTTTTGGACAGAATTGAACGCGAGGTGTCGACAAAGTACTGCGTTTTGATCGGCTGCTCTTCGCCATATTCCAGCCATTCGGGGTCAACCACAATGTCAAGCGGCTCGAAGCGATTGACGGGATTGAGCGGCGTGCCTCGGCCTTTAAGCGGCAGATTGGGGTTTGTTATGGTGGACATAAATACCTCCGCATTTAGAGTTTTTGTCCACCTTAACTTTACGAAAGAAAAAGCTCTATTGCAACAAAATTATGTGTATTTTTAGACACCATTTTACAATTCAATACAAATAAAAAGGCGGGCTTTTGACAAGCCCGCCTTTCATTCAAAACGTCAGCGCCAGAAGACGCAACTACGAACAAGACTACTTAATAATCTGCAATCTCTTCTGCGCGCGGAAGCCGTTGACTTCCAGAACATAAAGGTAGGTTCCGGAGGACAGATTCCTTGCATCTAGAATGGCGGTATGCGCACCGGCCTTAAGTTGGCCGTTCACCAATTCGACGACCTGCTGGCCGAGCATGTTGAACAGGCGCAGCTTCACGAAACCATCTTCTTTCAACGCGAATGCAATCGTCGTGGTCGGGTTGAATGGATTCGGATAATTTTGCGACAACGTATACTCGCGCACGACGGTGGCGAGGTCAGCGCGAACAATATCCGAGAACGTGATCGTGCCGTCGGTGTCGATTTGTTTTAAACGATAGTAATATGTGCCGGCGGTAAGCTCACGATCGGCAAATTTGTATGAATGTTGCGCCGTGGTCGTGCCATTGCCCGCGACGAAACCGACGCGTTGAAAATTCTTCTCATCGGTGCTGCGTTGGACATCGAAGCCATAGTTGTTGGTTTCGGTGGCGGTAACCCAATTTAACTCCACACCATTGCCAACGACACTCACGCTGAATGAGGCGAGTTCAACCGGCAGGGCCGTGCTGACATTGATTTCTTGTCCCGTAGGATTGGGCGTCGTGTAAGATTTCGCGCCCGGCGGAGCGTACATCATCAGGTACTCAGTATTATTTTCCCACCAAACAATATTGCCCGCTGGATCGACGGCAATATCGGAGCGGTTACTGGCACTACGGCTGGTGCCTGAAACTTGGCGGCCAGTCGTAGCAGTCGGCGCGCCGGTGGTCAAATCGAACTTAAAAACGCCAATGGTATCGGACATAACACAATAGAGTTCATTGTCCGCATTGCTGGTCAGATTACTTCCATAATTCATTGCCAATCCAACCGGACGAACCGCTGCTGGCACATTAAATAGCTTCGACCATAGCGTATCACTCTTGGTTTTTGGCAGCGTACCGGTGAGATTGAATTTTTCAACTGTACCGGTGGCGCCACCGTCAAGAAAACTGGTCGTGTACGGACGCGTGTCAATATACATAAAGCCGTTTTCGTCGAGAATCACATCGCGGACATAGGCACTGCGCCGCAAAACCACTTCTGCCGCTGTGGTGAATGTATCGGCGTTGCCAATCTTGAAACGAAAAACCGAAGTGTCCGAGGCAAAATAGATCGTGCGATCAGCACCTGTGCCGACGACGTCAATGCCACGCGGATGTCCCACGCCGCCAATAATGGCCCGTATGCCGGTCAGATCTTCTTTAATCCGATAGATCTTGCCATTGTTGATGTCGGAGAAATAAATATTCCCATCATCATCAGTGGTGGTATGCCACGGTTGGCCGCTCGCACCGATGGTTGGCGTCAGCAACACCACTTGATTCGGTACGACCGCATTGCTGCCATCAGCTTTCCATTCTCGGATGCTTTTGGCCACTGGCACTGGCGGCGTCACTGTGGCGTCTGATCCACCGCCGACATCGCCGGCAAACCAGTGTCCGAAGCGCAAGGACTTGGGATTACGATTAATGTCGCCGCCGCGCGTAAAAATACCCGTCGGGGGCGAAAGATAAATATTGGTCCACTTGCTATAGTTTTGCCCAACCGTTTCGACTTCAACACTATAGACGCCTGTGGGCACATTGCCGCCGCCGTTGTTTTTGCCGTCCCAGTTTACCGAACGCGCACCTTTGCCCATAGCGCCGGCAGAAATGCTTCGGATTACGGTCGCGCCTTGTTTGATGCGCACGACCACGGCCGTCGCCGAATCGTTCAGCGTAAAACTAATGACCGCCGGCCCCGTATTAAAGTTTCCTGAAAACGTGACTCTCACATCGCTGGCATAAGTATTCGCTTCGGCGCGGTTGAAGGACAACGCAAGCGTCAACGCGACACTGGCCAACAGGAACAGACTGCGTACCACTCTCATGCGATAAACCTCCTTGGGATAAATGAGTGAAACAAAACACCGCAAATGTGGATTTTCTACCGTTGGGAGCGCGTCCCGTTACCGCTCCAACACTTCCTTCTATCACCCGGCAAATTTCCCCCTATCTCTTACCGCCCACAAGAGTTATAAGATAATCAAATCTCAATGTAGCGCAAGTATTTTTTGTAAAAAATACGGGTTAAAAAATGCAGGGTTAGCAGCGCACGCATTGACTCATAAAAAGGGTATAAAATTTTTTGCTAAAAAAAGCTGGCTTCTACTCGCGCCTATGGTTACATTTATTTTGCGGCAACGAACGTTTGTATACTTTCATTGCACTGGTTCTCTCTCGAATTTATTTTTGCACAAACCATAACAGGAATTCCATGCCCACCTCAATTTGGAGTGACGCAGTCCAAGCCGTTTTTGCGCAAGCCCGGACGCCGCGCATCAAGCGTGTTAAAGTTGGCGCCAAAACCGTTAAGATTCCCGCACCGTTCCCGTCGCCGGAGGATTGGCGCGACCAGTGGATTTATTTTTTGATGCTGGATCGTTTCAACAATCCGGCTGCGCCGCCGAAACAGTTGCCGTGGAACGGCGCGCACGGGGAATATCAGGGAGGCACGTTTAACGGCGTGCGGGCGCAATTGGATTATCTACAGGCGTTGGGCGTCGGCGCGCTGTGGCTTTCGCCGGTGTCAAAAAATTGCCAATACAGCCCGTACTCATATCACGGTTACGGCATTCAGGATTTTTTACAAATCGAGCCGCGCTTTGCCTCCGATGCAGAGCAAGCGCGAAAAAACCCCAAACTTGCGGAAGACGAGTTGGTGCAGCTCATCGACGAAGCCCACGCCCGCGGTATTTATGTGATCTTCGACATTGTGCTCAATCACGCCGGCGATGTGTTTGAATATGAAAATTTTGGCGCCACGGCCCCGTGGCGAAATTATCCGTACGTCGTGCGCTGGCGTGATGAGAATGGAAACGGCCGCAGTGAGTGGAACACGCCGCCGAGCAATCCGGCGGCAGAGGCGGCGATCTGGCCACGGGAATTTCAACGCAACGATTTTTTCCGCCGGCAGGGTGAAGGCAGTGAAGAAGGCGGTGACTTCGCCTCGCTGAAAGAGTTCGCCACTGATTATAAAGAATACAGCCCGGTATATGGCGTTTATTATCCGGTGCGCGATGTGTTGATTCGCGCGCATCAATATCTCATGGCCAAATTCGATATTGACGGCTTTCGCATTGATACACTCAAATATCTCGAAACCGATTTTGCCCGCGTGTTTGCCAATGCCATGCGCGAGTTTGCCTTCAGCATCGGCAAAAAAGAATTCTTTACGTTCGGGGAAATTTACGACAATGAGGACAAAATCGCGCGCTACATCGGCCGCAATGCCATGGAGGACAGCGATCTGATCGGCGTTGACGCCGCGCTCGACTTCCCCCTTTTTTACAAACTGCCCGGCGTGGTCAAAGGGCAGCTCGCGCCCGCCGAAGTCGTCAAAATGTTTGAATACCGCCGGCGATTGCAACAGGGCATTATCAGCTCACAAGGCGAAGCGAGCAAATTTTTCGTGACGTTTCTCGACAACCACGATCAGCATCAGCGCTTTTATTATCGTGATGCGGTTGCGCCCCAGCGTTACGACGACCAGGTGGGGTTGGCGGTTGCTTGTTTGTTTGCGCTGCAAGGCATTCCGTGTTTGTATTATGGAACCGAGCAAGGCTTGACCGGCAGCGGCGTCACCCTCGAAGCGGTGCGGGAAGCGTTGTGGGGCAAACCTAACGCGTTTGACCGGCAGCATCCGTTCTATCAGGCGATCAAAAAAATGGCGCAGGTTCGGGCGCAGCAACCGGCGTTGCGTTATGGCCGCCAGTATTTCCGGCCGGTTGCGGGCGATGGCGTGCATTTCGGTTTTTCTTTTTTCCCGGGCGGCGTGTTAGCGTTTTCACGCATCGTGAGCGATCAAGAAGTGGTGGTGATCGCCAATACGAACGCTCAAATGCGTTGGGTGGGTGAGGTGCTCATCGATTATTCGATTAACCAAAACGATTCCCGTTATCAAATTTTGTTCAGCAATAAAAGTGATTACGCAACGCCCGAACCGGTGCGCGAAAAGCCTGCTGGCAGCATTGAAGTGCGCGGCCTCGATGAGGCAATCGGCCGCGGCCCAACCCGCGTGTTGCGTCTACAGTTGCAGCCAATGGAGGTGCAGATTTTAGCGAAGGAAGCAACAGCATAAGCGCCTCGTGATGGCGAGTAAATTTAATCGGAGTTTTTGCAGAAAAGCGGGAGTGCGATGAAGCGCAAGCAGGAATACATAAAATAAAACGCGCACCAGAGGGAGCACGTCAGTTCTCTGGTGCGCGTATGCCGATGACCTTGTTAATCCTGTTCCATGATCAGTCTGCTTCCTGCATTCTGACATCTGTTATATTATCAAATGCTGTGCCAGTTCCGTTGATTTTGTTGAATCAAAGTGGTTATTGTAGGCAGGAAATATATGCTTGATTTATCAAATACTTACCTGCTGATCAATACGCAAATGAATTGAACCGGGCGCTTACAAAGGGAAATCGCATTGGCGGAATGCGAAAAAATCAACGCGCCACTGAACAAATTTTTCGCAGCCTTCTCCGGCTTGCACGGCGAACCAGTTCGTTTCCGGACCGCGACGCAGCAAGGCGCGAGCGCGATGCAACCTCACCCAAAGATTATTCGGGGTCTCGTTTAGAACCTCACAAACTTCATCGCTGCCAAAAACGTTGTAAACGAACAACTGCTCACTGCCTACTGGCAACCAACTTCGCCCCGCGTCGTACCGCAATGATTTCAGCCATAATGCTCAACGCAATTTCGGCGGGGGTACGCGCCTCGAGATCAAGGCCAATCGGCGCGTGCAAGCGCGCCAATTGTTGCTCGGTCAAACCGTCCGCTTTGAGACGCTGCAAACGTTTCTCGTGCGTCTTGCGGCTGCCGAGCACGCCGAGATAGGCCGGCGCAAATTGCAACGCATATTTTATTGCAGGGTCATCGAATTTGGGGTCGTGCGTGAGAATGGCAAGGCAAGTGCTCGCATCAATACCAACCTCGGCAAGCGCTTCTTCCGGCCAACGCTGAATCAACCCATCAACCTCGGGAAAACGCTCCGCGGTTGCAAATGCCTGGCGCGGGTCGACGAGAATGACTTTGTAGCCCAGCGCTTGCGCGAACGTCACGAGTGGAATGGCCACATGCACCGCGCCGACAATAATGAGTTTCGGCGGCGGAAAGTATGATTCGAGAAAAATCTCTCTCGTCCCCTCCTTGATCGTTTTGCTGTTTTCCTGGCCGAAAAGCGCGGCGGCCTGCGCCTGCACACACGCGACAAATGCGGCGTCGGGGTGATCACCGTGAATGCTGCCATCGCGCTGCAGGAGCAGATGCCGGCCGACGTCGTGTTCGGCGCCGCGAATGATCGTCGCGAGAATCACCGGCTCGCCGGTTGCAATCGCCGTCGTTAGCCGATCAAAAATATTTGTCTTCATTCTTAATGTCCAGAATTAAGGCTCAAGAATCCAGTTTCTCCACAAACACTTCAATGGTTCCGCCGCACGCGAGTCCGACTTCCCACGCTTGCTCGTTGGAAACGCCGAAGGAGAGCAGTTTCGGCGCGCCGCTTTTGATCACTTGCAGGGCTTCTGCAATCACGGCAGTTTCCACACAGCCGCCGCTCACGGAGCCAACCATCTCGCCGGCGGCATTGACAGCCATTTTGGCGCCTGCCGGCCGCGGCGATGAGCCCCACGTTTTTACCACCGTGGCCAGCGCGATCGCCTCGCCGCGCGCGCGCCAGCGTTGCAGGCCGGGAATTAAATCTTGCATGATATTCTCCATCGTCAAGCAATGTGAAATTTTAAATTTGCAATATTGATTAAATCCCATTCTCAGATCGCGAACCGCGAATGAACGCGAATAACATTAGCGCCCATTCGCGTTCATTGGCGGTTTCAGGAAATCTTCTTTTTATTTTGCTGGTCAGCCTCGATGGCATTAGAAACCGTAACCCCGTTGTACCATTTCGTTTGGGCGGCGGTGACTTCGATCACGAAAGTAACGGCCTCGGCTTCGGCGAGTTTCACCGTTAAATAACCATGTTCAAACGAGGCGGCGCCGACATCGATAACGGTTGATCGCGCCTTGCTGGCATGAGGAATCGAAAATTGAACCACCGCCGCTGTCGCGAGTTTTGCCGTACCGGCTTGATGATAAAGCGGTTGCACGGCGAGTTGATAATTTTGAATGGCCTGGTTGCCTTTGTTTTCGAGCTTGAGGTTCAACCAGTGCAGGTTGCCGCTGTGATCGGGCAGGGGAATTTTCCCGCTGGTGGGCGTGATTTCCAATTTCGCCGCGTTTTCGCGTTGTTTAAAAAATTTAAGCCAAACCAGCCACAGGCCGGCGATGGTGCCGCTGATCGTGACCAAATTGGAAATGAAACTCCACGTTTTTTCGGTGTTCTGCGCCCATGCGTTGAGACTTTGGGCGGCATAAATCACCCCAATGAGCCCCGCCAGCGTGAGGCCGATGACCACCGGCGTTCCAAAGTTGAACGCCTTCTTTTCAAATTCAAGTTGCGTCGTGGGCACCTCGGCCCGGGGTTGAAAAGGCGAAAAATTTTGCAAGAGGATTCTCCAGAATTTTGGGTTGATTTGCGTCAGTGGTTTCCATTATACATCTTTTACCGGAAAAACGCAAGTTTACCGTTGAAAAATATCCGCTAAAAATACCAG
>CAYUVM010000030.1:0-16852 GCA_964447935.1 uncultured Cytophagia bacterium
GCGAAGGGCCGAAAGCTTTGTTGCTTTTCAATCGCGGTGACGTATTCGAGCACCTGCTGCTTGCCGACACGAGCATCGCGGCAGGTACGTTTGGCCTCGACCACGGCGAGGACGTCGCCGTTTTCGCGGTAAAGGCAATAGTCGGTGATGCCCTCGAACGGCTCCGGATCATAAGCCGCGACGGGAATTTCAATGCCGACTTGCGCGCGGTCGCGAGTATTCCATCCCGCTTTGCCCAACTGCGGGTCGATAGTGTTATAACGCGTTTTTTGCTCGCTGAGGCGATAGGGTGCCACGTTTAGCCCCGAAATGGGTTTGTAAAATAGTTGCTGATAAGAACGCAATACCTCGTTATTGGAATTGCGCGTTTTGCGATTGAAAATTTTACAAAACATTGGGCACAGAAGCAAGAAGAATATTGCCTCAAAATTCTCTTGCCCATTTCATGTCGCGCGGGATTTGCCAGGCACATTCGTCGATAAATTTCTTCTTCGACTCTCTTTTCTCGTCTCAATAAGGTTAGCAGTTTTAACTCCCCACTTGGATATACACACTCTTCAAATCGCTATAATGCTCCAGCGCCGCCAAGCCCAACTCGCGGCCGATGCCGCTGTGTTTGACGCCGCCGAATGGGGTTTCGAGATGCACGCTGCTGCCGGTATTGATGGAAAGCACGCCGGTTTCCACGGCGCGCGCTACGCGTAACGCCCGTTCGATATCCCGCGTCCAAATCGAACCGGATAAGCCATAGAGACTGTTATTGGCAATGGTGACCGCCTCGGCTTCCGTGTCAAATGGCATCACCGCCAGCACGGGGCCAAAAATTTCTTCCTGCGCAATTTTCATGTTGGGGCGAACGTCCGCAAACAGTGTCGGATGAAGAAACGCGCCGCGCCCGAGCATGCCCGTCTCCGGCGCGTTGCCGCCGCACAACAACGTGGCGCCTTCGCTGCGGCCGCTTTCAATATAGCCGCAAACGCGCTCGCGATGATCCAACGAAATCAGCGGGCCCATTTCGGTTTTTTCATCGAGCGGATCGCCCACTTTTACTTTTTGAAAAATCTCGATCAACGCCGCCACGAATTTATCATAAATTGAACGCTCGACGAGCAAGCGGCTGCGCGCGCAGCAATCCTGGCCGGTATTACCTAAAAGGCTCGAGGCAGCCGAAGTCACCGCGCGCTCGAAATTGGCATCGGCAAATACAAGGTTAGCGGATTTGCCGCCGAGTTCCAGCGTCACGCGCTTGAGGCCATCGGCCGCGAGCCGCATCACGTGCTTGCCGATTTCGGTCGAGCCGGTAAAAGAAATTTTGCGCACGAGTGGATGCCGCACCAAGGCCTCGCCGGCGGGAATGCCTTCGCCGGGCACGACATTGAAAACGCCCGCCGGAATTCCGGCTTCCAACGCAAGTTCTGCCAAACGCAAGGTCGTGAGCGGGGTTTGCTCCGCGGGTTTCACGACCACCGTGTTACCCATGGCCAGCGCCGGCGCAATTTTCCACGCGGCGATAACGAGGGGATAATTCCACGGCAGGATCAAACCGCACACGCCGAGCGGTTCGCGAAACGTCAAGCTTACGCCGGGCGCCGCCACTGGAATCGTGTTGCCGCCGACTTTATTAATCGCACCGGCATAATATTCGAAACAGTTGGCCGCCGTTCCAACTTCATCGCGCGCATCGTTAATCGGCTTGCCGACGTTCCGGCTTTCCAAGCGTCCGAGTTCTTCCGTGTGTTCGCGCAGCAAGGTGGCGAGCCGCAGCAACATGCGCGTGCGCTCACGGCTGTTGAGTTTTCGCCACGAGCTTTCGTGAAAGGCGCGATGCGCGCTTTGCACTGCAGCATCAATATCTTCCGCGCCGGCCTCGGCAACGACGGCGAGCGGTTCACTGGTTGCGGGATTGATCAGCGTCGTCGTTTTGCCCGCCAGCGCCGGCACGCGCTTGCCGGCGAGCAGAAGGTTTTCGACTTGGTTGTTTGAATTCATCATGTAAGTCATCGGCATGAAGTAAAAGTTGTCACCTGCTGGGAATTGACCCAAGATAGCCAAATCCGGTTGAAAAGTCAAGGCTGCGTCGCAGGAGGTTTAATCTTGACTATCACCAACAAAAATGCTAATTTTTTAGGTGGGAAAAAAACTTTTATAAGGTGTACAATGAAAAACCATATTTTGTTTGCCGTCATTTCTTTTTGCTTTATATTAAGCCTCACCGCCTGCACGATTCATGCGCCGGAAATGAAATTTACCGGCGAGAAAACCGCGCTGGAAAATCAGATTCTCGGCACCTACAATCAAGTGCGCGAGGACGTGTGGATGGTGGCCTCGGTGCGCGCCGCCAATCCGGATAGCCAAATCACACTCTCCGCCGAAAAACGCGCCGTGCTCACCGCGATTCAAAATCGTGAGTTCAACAAAGACGACGTGGATGAATTCAAACGCGAGGGCGCCGTCGGCGAGAATGCGCGCGGCTTGTTAGAGCTTCGGCCCTTGCCGCGCTTGCAAACCGATACCAACTATCACAAACTCGTCGAAGACATCGTTGCCGAGGAGAATCGCGACCGCCAGATCATCATGCAACGCATTATGGAAATTAATTCCACCGCGCAAGCCACGGGGTTGACCGAGGTGGAAAAAGTATTTGCGAAATTGAATCGTGACAGCGCCAAGACCGGTGAATGGATGCAATTGCCGGAGGGCGCGTGGGTGAAAAAATAAATCGGCGCCGTGCGCAAAACCACGCGTTCGATTTTGATTCTTTACAATAGACTTGCGTACATCTTTTGATGAAATTTGAATGCCACACACGCGTCCCCAATCCGTATTAAAGAATTTCCTGAGTGTTGCGTTGCTTGCACTCACGCAGGATCCCGATTTTTCTGCGGCGCTTTTTGCTCAGGTTGTTTCGCAAACCCAAAACTTCATAGCATCACCATCCACCTTCGCCGAGCCTTTTCCCAT
This sequence comes from uncultured Cytophagia bacterium, assembly GCA_964447935.1. Lineage (GTDB taxonomy): Bacteria > Zhuqueibacterota > Zhuqueibacteria > Zhuqueibacterales > Zhuqueibacteraceae > Zhuqueibacter. The sequence goes on from CAYUVM010000030.1 coordinate 2,962, forward strand.
CACGACGCATCCCGAAGCTGATCTCATGCCGGCACTGTCGCCGGATGGGAAGTGGCTGGCGTATGTTTCGCGCGCGAACAAAAATTATGACCTTTGGGTTAAGCCCGCGGCGGGGGGACTCGCGACGCCGTTGACGACGCACACGAGCGATGATTACAGCCCGACGTGGGCGCCGGACGGCAAGGCGCTGGCGTTCATTTCACGGCGCGATGATGCCGAGGGCGATCTCTACTGGCTCGAATTGAAATACGGCGAGGGCGCGATCACTGCGGGTAAAACCCAATTGCTCAGGCATAATCTCCAGCGCGAGGCGTATCCGGCGTTTTCTCCCGACGGTAAAAAAATCGCGTTTAGTTTGGGGCCGGCCGGTGCAGAGCAAATTTGGATTTACGAAATCAAAACACAAGCGAAATATCCGCTCACGAAATTGGGTGGCACGCAACCGGCGTGGTCGCCGGATGGCAAGCAACTTGCGGTCGCGAGTTCATCGCCCAACTCACGCAGCCCGCAAATTTTTATCATCAAGGCGGATTCCGCCACCGCTGATCGCCAGCGTGAGCAGATCACTTTCGCCGGCGATAACGGCTTTCCTTCATGGTCGCCGGATGGACAAAAAATCCTCGTGCAGCGTTTCGGGGTGGCGCACAGCGTTAATTCCAGTTTACCCAAAGCGCCACGTACCGCGCATCTGTGCATCATTTCACTCGCAACTCGCGCCGAGTTGCAAATCACCCCTTCGCGTTCGGAAGCGCTGTTTCCATTTTGGGGAAACGATCATGCCCTTTATTATGCCGCGCCGTTTTCTTTTTTAAGAGCAACCATTAACTCTCGCGGGCACCTCGATGTTTGGCGCCTTCCCGAGACGGGTTTATTCCCGCCGCAACGCACCGCGCAGGAAAGTTTTGCGGCCGCGCAGCGGGTTGCTGATCCGGAAATCGCCAGGCTCGCGTTTGCCGCATTGCGTTTTTATTTTCCCGATTCAACCCTGTGGGGGAGTCGCGCCGAGTTGGAAAGTGGACGCTGTTATTTGCTGCTGGGCGATACCCTGCAGGCTAAAACGATTTGGACGCAAATGACCAAAGCCGGCGCCAGCCCATTCGAAGCGGCAGCGTTTGCGGAAATTGAGCTGGCCAAACTGGCGCGCGACACCAAGCAACTCGCTGCCATCAGTGAACGACGCTCGACCTGGCCGGCGGTGCAGGCTTGGGGGGCGCTGGAAACCGGCAAGGCGTTGCAAGATGCCGGCGAGCCGGAAGCGGCGTTGCGCTATTTACAAAAAATTCCGGCGCAATATCCCGATCTTCAGGAAGTCTGTTACGAAGCGCTGCGGCGCGCTGGGGATATTCTCATGTCGCTCAACCGCACTGATGCTGAGCCTGTCGAAGCAGCGGAAGCCGCGTATTTACAAATCGTGACCAATTATCGTGAACACGAAACGTGGCAAGCAACAGCGACGGGGCGTTTGCTCGACGCCGCTCTGCGTCGGACACTGACTTCGGACACCCTGGCGGTTTATCAACGGGTCGCGCAGAAATATTCTGCGTATCCGGCGGTGGCGCATACGGCGCGTTTTCGCATTGCCGAACGTTTGTGGCGCGATGGAGAGATCAAGTTAGCCAAAATTGAATATGGCGATTTAATCGCCCTGTTGGAGACCCAACCCGACGCGTATTTGCAAACGTTGCGCGCCGAGTCTTTGCGCGGCTTGATGCGTTTGCATATTTTTGAAAATGATTTTCCGCCAGCAGTGCAGGTTTATGCGAAAATGTTTGCAGCGTATTCCACCCCGGCAGAAAAAAATGCCGTTCATGAAGCGCGCGCGGAATTGACTGCGGCGCTGATTCAGCGCGCCCGGCTGCTGGTTCGCCAGCGCGATTTCGAGCTGGCGCTGGCTTTGTTTCAGCAGGCGCGCCGGTTCGATCCACAAAACGTCGAGGCGCAGCGCGGTTACATGGAAACGAAGTATGCGCTTGGCGATATTGACGAGGCGATTGCCGAATATGAAAAAGCTTATCCCGCGTTTGCGCGTTTCGCGCCATCGCCAAATGAGAACCATGCGCCGAATGAAGTGGCGCTTTATGCGCTCGGCCTCGCCTATTCATATAAAGGAGAAAACCATCTCGGATTGTTGCGTCACTCCACGGCGCTAATCGAGCGGGCGCTGCGCATTAATTATCAGTTGCTCCCGGCTTATCTGACCTTGGGTTTTAATTACGAGGCCATGGAGAAATTAGAGCAAAAAGAACGGGAGCGCAAAAAGGGCTTCTTCGAAACCATGGCGCTGGTCGTGCCGGACATTATCGACCGGACACTGCGCACGATCACGTTTCGCGGGTTGAAGCCGCCGGCACGCTGGTATGAAAAAGCCATTGACGTGTTGACCATCGCCATCGCCCTCAATGACGAGGATAGGCAACCGCAATTGGAAGCAAATATCGCGCTGAATCTCGCGAACAATTATTACAATCTCGGCGAATACGGTTACGAATACGCGCTGCAATATTTTCAACACAAGTTGCGCTATGACAGCGCCTTTGTTTCGCCGCGCCAACAGGCGGTGATTTTTGAGCGCATCGGCGAGTGCGCGTGGGTGACGCGGCGTTACGACGAGGCGATTCCTTTTTTGCAAACGGCGCTCAAATTGTGCCGCGAGTTGCGCGACGTCGATGGCGAGTTGCGTAATTTGAATCGTCTGGCACTGGTGTATCAAAGCAAAGGCGATTACGAAACTTCCAATGAGCAATTTGCGAAAGTTGATACCGTGAGCCGCCGCGAGAATCGCCGCGAGAACTTGCCATTGGTGTGGCGCAATATGGCGCTCAACCATCAACAAAACAAAGAAAGCGATGAAGCGATTACCAAAAGCGTGCGCTCTTCAACGTTTCTCGCGCAGCGCGGCAAAGCCACTTTTCCGGCAGAAAAAAAAGACCGGCTCTCGATCAAACTCTTTGACGTGCTGCCGATTTTCTGGATGACCATCGATCCGTTCGGCGAGTCGAACACCGCCGGTTTGACTTACGAGCAGGAAAAGGCGCTGCTGTTCAGCATCATCGGCGAAAGTTATGTGGCGGCCAAAGATTTTGCCAACGCCATCGAAACGTTTGAGCAAAAGGCCGAAGCCTTCCGACAGAAAAAAAATCTGGCCGGCGAGGCGCGCGCGCTCAACAACCTCGGCCTGCTGTGGTACAGCTATCACGATTTTACCAAAGCCTACGATTATTTTGCGCGCTCATATAATTTGTGCGCGCGGCTACAAGTGCCGGCGGGCAAAATCATTAATGTGATCAATATGGGCAACATCGCGTTGCTTACCGGCGAGGCGCGCCGCGCCCACACGGTGGATTCGCTTTTGCAAGCCAGCCAATCCGATATTGCCCAGATCGGATTGCAGACGCCGCGCCAGAAACTCGCGGTGCTAAACACCCTTGGCAATCTGTATTTGCGCGCGGCGCAAAACTTATTTTCGCCGCCACCCGATTCGGCGCCGGCTGGCTTCGGCGGTGATATTGAACGGTCGTATCATGCCTTGCAAAATTTAGGGCGCGCCCGGGCCGCTTACGACAGCGCGCTGGCTGTGGCGCAAAGCCAGCGGTTGCCGCGTGATGAAATTATCGTGCGCCGCAATCTCGCCAGTTTATTTTTGCTCTCCCGCGATTATGCGTTGGCACTGGAACAATTGCAAACCGCCCACGCTATTTGTATTGCCAGAAATTTTAGCGATTTGACCTGGCGTGTAAAACATGCGCTGGGCACACTCTGCCGCTTCGTGCAGGTGCCGCCGCAAAATCCCTTCGCCGGAAAATCGGCAGCCGATTGGTATCGCGAGGCGATTCAAATTCTCGAAGGATTGCCCGAGGAACCGGAGGGCAGCGAGCAGCGTCTCGCAGAAACGGCAGAGCAAAACACGCTTTATGAAAATGCGATAACGCTGTTGGCCGACCAGGCGCAACCGCGGGCCGCGCTCGAATTGGCTGAACGCAACCGCAGCAATCGTTTTATTCAGCTCATTTCCACGCGCTATATTTTGCCTAAAAAAGAACGGCAGCGGCTGTATTGGGGCGGCGCGGGCGGATTGGCGCTCGATGTGCAACGCCGGCTTGGCCGTTTGCGCGGCGAGCTGCTCCGTCTCGAAGCGGAAGCGCTGCCGCGTCCGAAAGAAATCAAACGCACGCGCGACGAATTGGCCGCGGCGGAGGGCGAGTATCGCAGCATCGTGCAAGGGGCGTTGGCGGAAGATCCGGAGTTCGCGAGTTTTTTCAATATTCAGCCGCTTGCCACGCAGGCCCTGCAAGATTCGTTGGATTCCGAAACCGCTATTCTCGAATATTTCGTCGCTGAAAACGAGTTAATTGTGTGGTTGCTCACTCGCGAGCGCCTGGAACAAACCCGCATCCCGATCGCACGCCGACATTTGCAAGCATTGGTGGCGCGCCTGCGCGAAAGTTGGTCCGAGCGTCGTGCTGACGAGGAAACGCTTGGCCGCGAGCTGTCCGCGCTGTTGCTCGGCGGCGTGCGTGATTTAGACTCGTTTCAGCGTTTGCTGATTGTGCCGGATGATTGTTTGCATTATCTGCCGTTTTCTGCCCTGGAGTATGATGGCGAACGGGTGCTCGATCTTTTTGCCGTCGGCAAAATACCGAGCTTGCTGGCATTAAACTTTGCTGCGCTGCATCAAAGTTTGAATGAAAATAATCTGCTGGTGTTGCAAGACCCTGGCTCGAATGAGGCTGCAGCAAAAGTTGCAGATACCGGTGGATACAAAATGCAAGCGTTGCCCGCAGCGGATTGGCACGCGGACGAAGTGCGGCAGAAATTGCAACTGGCTGGGCTGCTACATGTGCAAAATCGTTTCACGGCGCAGGCACAACGGCCGTTGGACTCCGGCTTTCGCTTGCAGGCAACAGCCACTGACACCGCCGTCTTTCCATTATATCGTTTGTTTGAATTTGATCTTTCCGCCAGCCTGGTGGCGTTAGAAAATACGAATTTTCCTTTTGTGCCGGGCCAGGCCGGCGATGAATTGGTGGCGCTGCAACGCAGTTTGATTTATGCCGGAACGCCGACATTGGTTTATGCGCAATGGCCGGTGGCGCCGAAAATCCGCGAACTTTTTTTTAACGCGTTTTATCAAAACTTGACGAAGCAGCCCGCGCTGGCGGCATTGCATGCCGCACAAAACGCCGTGCGCGAACAATTTCCCGATCCGCAGGATTGGGCCGGATTCGAGCTGAGCGGATTTCCGGGAATGTCGGCGGCGGAGAAAAACACGTTTGCCGAGCGCCATTTTAAAGAAACCGTACTCAGCGGCAACGAAGCGCAAGAACTCGGCGAGTTTTCCGACGCTGTGCGCTATTATCAAGCGGCGTTGACGATGGCGCAGCAACTTGGCGATGATGAAGCGGTGCAAAACCTTTATTTGCTGATTAAAGCCAGCGCGCTCTCCGGAAACGATTACGCGGCGGCTTGTGAAGTGGAAACAAAAATTTTAGAAGGCGCGCTGGCCGCGAATGATATTCGGCAAACGGCGCAGAGTTATCGCAATTTATCGGCGTGGCAAATGCGGTTGAAAAATTACGCGACGGCGCTGGAGGTCGAAAAGAAATATCTCGCGCTGGCCGAACGCGTCAAGAATCCGCTGGCCGTGGCGGAATCGCATCGCCAGCAAGCCCGCATTCTCGAGGCGTCCGGCGATTATGTGGCGGCATTGGGGCAGGCGCAACAGGCAGCCGATATCCTCCGGCAACAGAACCAGATTTTGCCGCGCTTTGCCGAAGAAACCTTTCTGGGGAAATTGGCGCTGGAAGCCGATCGTTATGAAGAGGCGCTGGCCTACCTTGAAAAAGCGGTGCAAACTTTTTTAGCCGCCCGCCAACCCGAGAGCGCGGCGGAACAACGCGCGCTGGCGACGGCGTATCAACTCACCGGCTCGGTTTACAGCCGTTTGACCGCCTACGGCGAAGCGTTGAGATTTCATCAACAGGCTTTGCAAATTTTTGAAGCAATTGGCGACACCGCTAATTTCACGCTTGCCGAACAAAATCTTGCGGATGCCGGCTGGTTCAACGGCGATTATCAAACGGCGCTGTTTCATCAACAACGCGCGCTGCGTCTTGCCGATGAGGCGCGCGCGAAACTCCGAGGCCACTCAACGCTGGGTTTGATTCTGCTCAGCCTCGGTGATTTTGACGGCGCGCTTGCCGCGGAAAAGCGCGCGTTGCAATTTGCGCTCGAAACCGCAGAAACCCGCGAGCAGGCAACGATTCATAAAAACCTCGGACTCGTTTATGTACAACGCAAAGAGTATCAGCAGGCGCTGGCGAGTTTTCGACAGGCGACAGAATCGGATCGGCAAACCGGTTTCGAGCGCGGTCTGCTCTATGATTATCTTTTTCTCGGCCAAACTTTTCAGGCGCTGGCGCAGCCGGATTCGGCGCTGGCTTATCTGGCCAAGGCTGAGACACCGGCGCAAACGTTAAATGATCGCCGGGCCCAAACGAAAACACTCTATTTTAAAGGCCTCGCGTTAATTGAGCGCGGCAACAAAACGCTGGCGCGCGCGGCATTTGCCGAAGCCCTCGCGAAAGCCGAAATGAACAAGCTGGACGAAATGCAATGGCGCTGTTTGTGGAAACTTGGCGCACTGGCCCGGCAATCCGGCGATCTGCCGCCCGCTCTCGATTTCTATCAACGCGCGATTGCGGCGTTGGAACGCCAGAGCGCGAAAATTAAAATCGAAGAATATCGCAGCGGGTTCATTGATGACAAATCGGAAATTTACGAAGAAACCGTTTTGTTGCTGCTGCAAATGAATCGTCCCGCCGAAGCGTTCGCCATCGCCGAACGCGCCAAATCGCGCAGCTTTGCCGATCAACTCGCCAATGCCAATGTTGATTTGCCGGGATCGCAAAATGCCGACCGCGAGTTGCTCAATCGCCGCGAACATTTGTTGGATCGCCTCAGTCTCGTGCAGGGAAAAATCAATGCGCTGCAAGAAAACGCCGGCAATCCGGAGAGCAACCGACTTACCATCGCGGCTTTGAATGACACCCTCGCGCAGTTGCAAAAAGAATATTCGAATGTTTTGCTTGCGCTAAAAGCCGCCAATCCCGAGCTGGCAGATCTCGTGAGTGTGGAGCCGTTACCGCTCGCCGAACTTCAAACCATATTACCCGACAGCACGGCACTCGTCGAATATTTTTTTGCGAAAGACCGGCTGGTGAGCTGGGTAGTTGATCGCCGGCAGGCGCGCGCTGTCAGCACCGCGCTAGATCGCAAACAATTGCAGGAGAATATCGCGCAACTTCGGCGCGCTATCACGAAGCGTGCTTCCACGGAAAGTTTTTCGCGCGCGCTTTATGATCAGCTCCTCAAACCGCTGGAGCTGTTGCTGTCGAACTCAAAACAACTCGTCATCGTGCCGCACGGCGTGTTGCACTACCTGCCGTTTCCGGCGCTGCAAAAAGCGGATAGCACGTATTTGATTGATCATTACGCGCTGGCGCTCGCCCCGAGTGCGACCGTGCTCGGTTTTTGTTATCGCAAAGCTGATTCCCAGCCCCGGGTGCCGCTGCAAAATTTTCGCATGCTGGCATTGGGCAATCCTGCGGTTGGCAATGCACGATTTGATTTGCCTTTTGCCGAGAAAGAAATCAAGAGCATCACGCAAACTTTCGGCGCGATCACCAGCTTCGAGCGCCGGCAAGCCACCACGGGCGCTTTGCTCACCGGCGCCGCGCAGGCGAACCTCATTCATCTCTCTTGTCACGGCGTTTACGACGAGCGCAATCCGCTCTTCTCCGCATTGCTGCTCGCGCCGGATTCCACGAATCCCACCGGCCGCCTCGAAGCGCACAAAATTTTCGGTCTCAAATTAAATGCGTCGCTCGTCATGCTCTCCGCCTGTGAAACCGGCCTGGCGCGCGTCACCGGCGGCGACGAAGTGATCGGCCTCGGCCGCGGCTTTATTTTCGCCGGCACCCCCTCACTCATCGCCAGCTTGTGGACGGTGGATGATCTCGCCACCGCGATTACGGTGAAACGTTTTTATCGGTATTTGTACGCCGGCGTTTCCAAAGCCGAAGCGTTGCGGCAAGCCCAGCGCTTCGTGCGCGATCATCACAATCGCCATCCGGCGTACTGGGCGAGCTTTGGGTTGACGGGGGACTGGAGATGAAAAAAACAAAAGCAGTTATTCTATGCTTTCCACCAACGCTGACCTTGCTTTTTGGATTTGTAAATATTAAATTATGCAAAAGGAGAACATCACGATGAAAGTTTATTCTGCCGTTGTCTAACGTTGCACAGACATCGGTTTGTCCGTTGGCTATATTCCGGGCTTTGCCGGCGCGCATTCACAGGCCGATAGCTTGGATGAGTTGAAACGCAATCTTCAAGAAGTTATCGAGATGCTCGTTGAAGATTGTGAACCGAAATTAGAGGCCAAGTTTATCGAGGCATAAAATATCGCGGTGGCTTGGAATGGGTAAACCGGCAGTTCAGAAAACACGCGGCGTTGCCGTAATTTTTTGATAGCATGGTTCTAAAACGAGATGTTTTTGAAATTTTTTTGAGGAATTAAATGAACAAGAAAGGTCATTTGCTTTTTATTGCTCTGTTTGTCGCGCTTTCGCTGGCAGCCAAGCCGTGGCACCAACCACAAACCGCGGCGGCACCGCAAACCGACGCGGCGAAAAAAGGGTTGTTTACAGTGGTGGAAGGCAGCGTCAAGAAAAAACAGGTGCAGGATCCGGAATGGATTCGTGCGCAGGTGCAGTCAAATGTGCTGGGCGGCGACCGCGTGCGTACGCTGTTGCAATCGCGCGCAGAGATGAAGCTGTCACAGTTGGATGTCATTCGCCTGGCGCCACAAACGACGATCGATATTGTCAAGCTGTATGAAGAAACCAAAGAGAAAAAGATCGCCACGCAAATTAAAGTGAAAGAAGGCGACATTTGGGGCAAAGTGAAATCCGTCGATGCCAAATCCACCTTCGAGGTGTCGTCGGATTTTGCCGGCGCGGCGATTACCGGCACGATCTTTCGCATTCATCAAGATTCGGCGAAGCAGGAAACTCAGCTAAAAGTGTACACCGGCGAAGTGAAGATCAGCAACGCGCTGGCCAATATTGACTCGCTGCCACCCAGAACACTGAAGCCGCAGCGCATTCAAGGGCCGGTGCAGGTTCCGGGACCGACGCAGATCACCATGGAACAGTGGGTGTATCTGGTGCGCTCGTATCAGCAAATTACCATCGGCGCCAAAGGCCAGATCAAATCCGTCAGCGCGTTCAAAAAATCCGACCGCGAGGAAAATGACGAATGGGTCAAGTGGAATTTGCAGCGTGATCGGGCGCAGTAACTCAGAATAAATTTTTAAAAGACTCCCAGCCATTTTTTGAACGCAAATGGCACGGATTGGCGCGGACAAAACAAAAATCCGTGTCAACTGTGTTCAAAAATTTTTTGAGTTTTGTGCTGCCCGCCGGATTCTATTGAAATGAAACGACTCGCCAAAATTTTTCTCGCCGTTCTGCTGTTTTTTGTTGTCATCGGCATCGGCTTGACGATTTATGTGAAGGTCAAATATCCCTCGGAACGGCTCCGGCAACTGCTGATAGCTTATCTGGCGGAAGAATACAAACTGCGCGTCACCATCACGCACCTTGAGTTTAATTTGTTCTCCGGTTTTGAACTGAGCAATTTTGCGCTGCTGGGTTCGGCGAACGATCAAACGCCGCCAATGGCCGTTAAGAAAATAATCTTCGCCTATCGTTGGCGCTCGTTGTGGTCTCGTCAACTTGATATTGATGAAATCACGATTGAGTATCCGACTTTTTTTTACCGGTCAAATCCTGATAGCTCCTCCAACCTTGACGGCATCATCGCCGCGTTCGCCGATTCGGCCACGACGCCGGGCGATACTTCGGCGGCGGGCCTGCCGGTTTCAATTCATCTCAAAAAATTCACGCTGGAAAATCTTCAACTCAACGCCATGCTGGTGTCGGCGGTTGATTCGCAGGCCATTGCGCTCGGACCGCTGCATTTTGCCGTCAATGAAATTGCGGTGGACCGGCAGGCGCATTTTAGCGGCAAATTACAACTGCGGGCCGAACCCGCAGCAGCACATTATTTCAAGACAACATCGGGACAACGGGATACGCTGGTACTCGCTGCAAATTTGCAGTCGAATATAACGAGTTTGGTTAGCGGCGATTCGATCAAGCTGCAGGGGAAACTGACTTTCGATAACACGCAAATCAATCTGGGTCATGCCAATTATTTTTCTCTTCCGCGCATTGGCACAACGGCGAATCTGCGTTACATTGTTGCTTCATCACAGTTGCAGGTGCCGGAATTTCGATTGTTAATCGATGACAAAGAGCAATTGGCGGCGCGTTTTGAGATGAATCAACAGAATGACTTGTCAGCGCTGACGCTGCATGTCGACCGTGGCGTGATTGATCTCGGTCAACTGTTGCGCCTCGCCCGCGAGCACACGAACGGCGAATTACACGAATTTTTGCAAACGCTGGATTGCGTTGGTGAGTTGGAATTTTCCGGTAGCGAGCTCAAAAATGATAATAAAGGTACGGAATATCAAATTACACTACTGGGCCGGGATTTAGCTTATGCTGACAAGGTTTCCGGGTTAAAACTCGCTGGGGGAAATCTTGAGGCGCGCTGGAAAACCAATGCCGATTCTTCCGCCGCGGCCACTGGAAAATTTAATTTTGCAAAATTTGACCTCCCATTTGACACGACACAGGTTCTAAAAACTGGGCCACTCAATCTCGATCTTGCGCTCACCCTGGCAAAAAATTTTTCACCGCAAATGGGCAACCTAAATTTACGTTGGCAAAATTTTTCAGAGGGAAATATTTTTGCACAAGCGGCGATTGCGCCGGCAAATACTTCAGCGCAGAGCAACTCGTGGCCGGCGCGTCTGCAGGGCAAGGCGGAAATCAAAATGGAAGATTTTGAAATTTCTCCTTTCACGGCAGCGGCGGCTTCCGGAAAAATCAACGGCGCCATTGCGCTCGCCGGAAAGCGGCTGGATGAAACGACGTTGAATTTAACTCTGCAAAATAAAAATATTCATTACGAAACGCCGGATTATAAAGGCAAGTTGCCGGATTATCATTTAACGGCCTCGGCGCGGCTGCTCATCAATTCCGCTTTGACAAAGTTTTCGCTGCCGCACGGGAAACTGAACGTCGAGCCGGCGCAAGCGAGTTTCAATGCGACTTATGACATGAAAGCCGATACGTTTCGTTTTAATTTGCCGACGCTCGTTGTCGATTTAGCGCAGGTCACGCGCGCGTTGCCGGATACGATTTTAGCGAGTATGAATTATGCGAAAGTGCGGGGAAGCGTTTGGGGAGACGGTTGGCTAACAGGGAAATTTCTCGAACCGGATAGTCTCGATTATAAAGGCATCTTTGCGGTGCGCTCGACCGACACGGCATACGCGGATAGCGTGCTCGGCATTTATACGGATTCACTGCAAATCAATAGCGCCTGGACAGTGACCACGGCGAAAACCACCGGCACGTATGTCGTCGCGTGTTCGACGCCGCGCTTGCCTGATTATTTGCGCCAACCGTTGCCACCTACGAAAGCCGGCGGTAAGCTCACGGTTGAGGAGACGACGTTTACGATTGATGACGGCAAGTTCGAAATTGCGGATTGGAATACGGTGGGTAACTATCGCGTTGACGGCGAATTTCGGCCGGCGGGCATGCAAGTGAAAACGACGGTTGATTTGGGAATGCATGCGCCGCAGCCAATCAACGTCTCGCGCGACACCCAATTACGCGGCGATTTGACGGCGCAGTTTGTTATCGATCAATATATTCCTGAGGCGTTGATGGCGCCGCAGCCCTCGCGGCTCGCGGGCTGGCTGAAAATTGACGGCCTCGATCTTAAAATGGACACCACTGTGGCGATCAAGAATCTGCGTGCCGATTGCCGTTTCAAGCAGGATTTTGATTTGCTCAACTTGCCGCTTGACGATCATCCGCCGCTCACATTCGGCATGGCTCTGGAGCCGGAAGGGGCATTGCAACCAGTGCTCATTTTAAAAACGTCGCCGGAGGCTGCCGGCACGAATTTCGCCAGCGCGGACGAGGCCTTGTTGATGTACGATCTTTTTCGCGATTCCGGGCGTGAAAATGGCGACGAACGTTCGTGGCTTGCAATCGAGGAAATCGAATTGGCGGGTTACCGCTTGTCAAATTTAGCGGCGGATCTGCGGCTCGGCAACAGCCGTTTTGATATTCCGAAGTTCAGCGTCAATTTGTTGGATGGCAATTTAGGGGGAAATTTTCTCTGCGGTCTCGGCAACGGTAACCTTGACTCCGTCAGTTATGCAACGGATATGCAACTGGCGTCGATTGATATTTCGAGCTTTCGCCGGCTGAACGCCCAACTTGGCGGCAAGCAATCACGACTCTCCGCTAATTTTACGTTGAGTGGCGCCGGAGCCGCGCCGGAAAAAATGGAAGCGTTGGTGAATCATTTAAGCGGAAAATTGAACATCACAAAAATTGAAAACAAAGTGGCGTCCAGTCTCTTGCAAATGCTCGATCCCAACGGCACGGATAAAGGCATTCAAAATATGCGGCTGTTGATGAAGACGCGCTGGAATGTCAAACAACTGACTTTTGAAATAAAGAACGGTTTCATTTACGCTTCACTGGCCCACACCAAGCCGTGGTACGCGCCGTTTACGCTGCCGCAGCCGCTCGATTTCGCCCGTTTTCCCCTCCAGCCTTATTTAAAAACCGCGACGGCAGAATAATCTTCTACGTCGATGGCACTTTGATATTATCCGGCTCCGCAACAATTTTCTTTAGTAAAACTTCCCGAACTGGCGGCGACGTGTCCATGTCAAATGGCAACGTTTGTTGACGCTCCAACAAACTGAGCATGCGATCCAGCAGTTCCAGGCGGTGATTAACATGCATGATAGAAGCGCCGGAGTTCGCCTGTATCGTTTCTTGCGCGGCCCGCAGTTTTTTGATTTCAGTTTTCAAGGAGAGGAGGACAAGGTTGGCCAGGGTTTTGGAAGCAAAAGTGATTTTTGATTTCGGCGGGGAGTTGGGTGGTGTTGGTTCGTCCGTATTGAAGGCGAGATCGAAAAACGGTAAAGCGAAGAGCAGCATGGTGCGCAGCCAGGGGCTGCCGCGCCATCTGAACAGATAGTTTTTAAGCATTGCCTGTCCCAGTGCTTTGAAGGTGATTGCTGCCTCGGTTGCTGCTAAACAGCCTTTGTTCGGCTGCCCAAAGTTTTGCAAGAAGGAGACCAAGCGTTAACTCGCATGATAACAACCTTGCGCCGTTTTGCGCAATTACAGAATTGTCACTGGAATTACAACTTCGTTGAAAACTGTGGAACGGGATTTGTAAAAGTAATGAGTAAAAACCAAATGCCATGTTTAACGAAAGCCCCAACGCATGTCTAACGCCTACAAAATTGTGCTGATTTTGTTGCTCAGCCATTTACCTTTAATGGCTCAAGCGCCGGAACGTAACAAATTGCAAAACGAGTTGGATAATTTGTCCACCACTTTGCAACGCGTGCGTCAACAGCAGCAAATTCTTTCTTTGCAAGCAGATAGCCTGGCGCAGTTAATTCAACGGCGCAAGCAACAAACACAGTCGTTGTTGCAAGAGCGCTCGCTGGATGGGCTTCTGCGTGTTTCGCAAACCCTGGCGGACAGCCTGCAAGCATTGCAGAAAAAAAAAAAAAAAGTCGATGTAGTGTTGCGTCAAAAAGCTGAGGCCTTGCTCAAAATTTTGAATGGCGATATTGCCCGATTGGTCAAAGAAAAAGATGCGCTCAAGAAACGCGGTCAAACCCAGGAGCGCGAGTCGCAGGGGCGCGAGCTTC
>CAYUVM010000031.1:0-16832 GCA_964447935.1 uncultured Cytophagia bacterium
GGCCTGGGGCGAAAATGGCCGCGGCCAGCTTGGCATCGGCACCACGAATAATGTCAATCAACCGTTCACGACGCAGATCGATCATGTCGTCGCGATTGCCGCGGGCGGGCTTCACAGCTTGGCGCTTAAAAATAACGGCACGGTTTGGGCTTGGGGCGAAAACGATGACGGCCAGCTTGGCGAGGGGACGAATAATGACGCCAGCAGTCCCGTGCAAGTCAAGGCATTTACTTTGGTTCGCGCCGTGGCGATTGCCGCCGGTGAGAAACATAGTTTGGCCGTGGATGGCAACGGCGATGTTTGGGCCTGGGGCAAAAATGATTTTGGCCAATTGGGGGATAGCAGCGTGGTCAGCCGCTCCACGCCGGTCAAGGTGAAACAATTAACAGGTGTCGTGCAAGTCGCGGCCGGGGCAACGCACAGCCTGGCGCGTAAAAGCGATGGCTCGGTGTGGGCGTGGGGCGACCGCCGGCATTTGCAATTGAGCGACGGAACCGTTCCCGCTTTGAGTTGGACGCCGATTCGAGTGCTCTTTGGGCTGCCAACTTCGCCGCCCAATTATCTCAGCAATATTGTTGCGATTGCGGCCGGCGGCGATCACAATGTGGTTTTGGATAACAGCAATCAAATGCTGGCGTGGGGCAGTGACAAATTTTTTGAATCGTCCGGATATGGCGGCGGTTATGGAACGATAGGGCCGGACGGCACTTTGCTGTCATTCTCGTTCCAACTGCAAGGCGTGCCGGGAAAAATTATTACCAGCGCCGCGGGCACTTATCACAGTCTGGCGTTGACAGAAGACGGGCGCGTGTGGGCGTGGGGACGCAATGATCAAGGCCAACTGGGCGATTCAACTTTTGTTGACGGACAGAACATTGCTGCCGTTAAAAGACTGCGCGGGGCAAAAGCGATTGCCGCCGGTGGCGGCCATAATCTCGCGCTGGTGCTGCCGGCGCTGCAGCTCGACCAAACCGCGCTAAATTTTGGCAATGTGCAAATCAACAACAGTGCGACGTTGACTGTAATTGTCAGTAATGCGGGCATCATTCCAGTCAATATCAATAGCATCGTGATTAGCGGCCCGGCGGAATTTTCGGTAACGCCCGGGTGCGTTGTTCCCGTGCCGCTTGCGGTGGCTGCAAGTTGCACGCTGCAAGTTGCTTTTCGCCCAGCAAGCCTCGGCAACCGCACGGCGAAAATATTGATCAACAATGATTCGCCATTGACCGATCTCGAAGTGGCATTGGCCGGCAACGGCGTGCAGTGAGATTGGGTTGATACATCTTCTCTTGGCGGCGTCGAGGTTGCGTAAACAATTTTCCGGCCAGCAATTTTTTGTTTCTTATTGATCGGTTCAATCAAATTTGCCGCAACTCGATGCCGTCGTTCCCCTTTGGCCGATCTGACTCGGCGTACAATCCCGATCTGTCAGGCGTTCACTGATAACTTCCATAACCGGACTTGCCGCCGGTTAATATTCGCTGCCAACTATCGCAAACTTCGTTATGCCCTGCCGGTAGCCGAAACAAATGTGGTACTTGACAAAACAGTTGACATTCGCCACCATATTGCATATATAAAAAGGAATCTGGCGTTCGGAAATGAATTACCCATGGCAGTAAGGGCTTCACGAATTTCATTTCTGTGCGCCAGTGCGCCAGTTCCTACGGAATTCTGTGAGTGATTAACTTTTTAGATTCCAAAGCGTTTTTGCTCAAGGCGATGTTAAACACTTTTGTTCACCCGTTGGCGCCAATTCCGCCCCTCCAACCCTGTCAAAACCCAATGCAAAGTGCGCGACATGCTAACCCCGCTGGATGAAGACGAGAGCGCAACTAAACTTTCGAGTGAATGCCTTTCTTCTCACGAAATCATACTTTTGGCTGATGCATTTACCGCCTATTTTTATGTATATTGATTCCAGAAAAAAAGGAGATCCCTATGCGAAAAGTAATTCTGCAGTTCGGTTTGCTGGCAGGCGCTATTGTCTCTGTTCTCATGTTGCTGAACATGGCATTGTGGGATAAAGGCGTACTTAATTTTGACAGCGCTGAACTGGTCGGCTATGCCACCATGGTCATTGCATTGTCCATGGTTTTCTTTGGCATCAAATCCTATCGCGACAATCACCAGAACGGCGCGATCAAGTTTGGCAAGGGCCTGCAGGTCGGTTTGCTCATCACGCTCATCGCCTCGCTTATGTATGCGACCACCTGGGAAGCCTATTATCAAACCAATCCGAATGTTCAGGCCCATTTGGACAAGTATACCGAGCACTACCTCAATAAGTTGAAGGAATCGGGCGCGTCACCTGCGGAGCTTGAGCAGCAGGTTAAAAAAATGGCTGACCTGAAGGAGATGTATAAAAATCCGGTGCTCCGTTTCGGCTTCACGTTGATGGAAATTTTGCCGGTGGGCATTATCCTTGCTTTGATCAGTGCCGCCGTGTTGAGAAGAAAAGAAACTCTACCGGCCTTGGAACCGGCGGAAAGCTGAAACCACCATTCAATCTCATCATATTGGCATGAGCATAAAATTCAGCTTTAAATACGGCTCCTCACCGGCGCCGCGATTTTTGTTTATATCTTGCTGGAACATTGCATGGCAAACATCTCCATATCGGCCAGTACACCGGTTATTTTCGTTATTTTTTCATCGTCGCGGGAATTTATGTCGGCCTCAACGATTTTCGTTACGAACCGCTCGGAACGGTGGTTACTTACTGGAGCGCAGCCGGCAAGGGGCTGGGCATTTCGGCGGTAACGGCAATTTGCGTGTGCCTTTCCGAACGGCTTTACCTCGATTGCATCAATCCGCAATTCGTGCAAGCCTATATCGATTTTTCCGTTGCGCAACTGTAAGCCTTGCGGCTGCACATTTTATACAACTGAAAAACGCTGTAAATTCTAAGAGACACCTTGAAGTTGACGATTTTTAAAATAAGGGCAAACTTGCGGACTGGCATTGACGTTGGCGGAGCCTGCACGAATAAGCTTTACGCAAACCGTGCGCTTTATTTTCTTTCTTCCTTTTTATATTTCGATCTCAACGAGTTTTTCACTTGACTTTGCTTCATCAGGATTTTCTTTATGAACGCGCTTGAAAATAGAACTCTTCGATATATCCAGGTAAAGACAATTTCCAGCAAGTCAAGTGCGCTTTTAGAAAGAGAAGTTTTTAAAACTGCATGAGCGGGCGAGCTTCCCGGCGAATTTCTTCCAATTTCTCCAGTCGTCCAATGTCCCGCCAGTAGTATTCGTCCATGTGAAACGCCAAAATTTTTTCACCGGCGCCGGCGAGTCGCAAATAAGTTTGATTGATGGAGAAAGCGCCGGCTTCGAGCATGAGGGAAAAAATCTCCGGCGAGATCACATGAATGCCGTTGAAAGCAAAACGCCTGGCCTCACCCGCCGGCGCGCGCGCGAGCATTTTTTTATTATCGCTAACCGATTCCCAACCGCACAGCGTATCATTGGTATCAAAAAGAAAATAGCGCGAGGTGGGGCGGGCTTGCACGGCCAGCGTTGCCAACGCGTTGTTTTCAAGATGATAACGATACATCCGATTTAGATCAACATCGCTCAACACATCAACATTGTGGAGAAAAAACGGCTGGCCGTCGTCAAAAAAACTCGCGACGTTTTTCAGGCCGCCGCCGGTATCCAGCAAAGTTGTTTCACGAGCAATTTCAATGCGAATGCCGAAATTGTTCCGGCGTTGCAGAAAATCGACAATCATGTCAGCGAGATGAAAAACGTTGACGACCACTTCGCGGCAACCAGCTTGGATCAGCCGCCGCAAAACGATTTCCAGCATCGGCATACCGTTAATATCGATCAGTGCCTTCGGGCAGGAGTCGGTGAGTGGCCGGAGCCGGCTGCCGACGCCAGCGGCGAGAATCATAGCTTTCATTTCAGTTTTCAGTTTTCAGTAATTAGTAGCCAGTGTCTTCAATTTATCGCTGAACACTGATTACGGCTTACTGAGTACTATCAAACGTTCTTCTTCTCCTGTTCACGATGCCGCACTTCCACGATGACGTTGCTAAATTTTTCCCGCAGGTGTTTGGCCAACATGCCGGCGCAGTAAACCGAACGATGTTGCCCGCCCGTGCAGCCGAAGGCGACCATCAGGTTGGTAAAATTGCGGCTCTGATAATTCTCAACGGCGTCGTCAATGAGGGCGTAAATATGCTGCAAGAAATTCTGCACCGCCGGTTCTTTTTCGAGAAACGCGATCACTTCCGGATCTTTGCCGGTCAGGGTGGCAAATTCTTCAAACTTGCCGGGATTGGGCAGCGCGCGACAATCAAAGACGAAGCCGCCGCCGTGGCCCTTTTCATCGCCGGGCATGCCGTGGCGATAGGAAAAACTCTGCAAGCGCACTGAAAGTTTCAATTCCGCCTCGCCGAATTGCCGCAGCACCGAAGACCTGACGAGCCGTTTAAAAACCTCCATCAACGCCGGCAGTTCCACCGGCAACTCGACAGAACGCAGCAGCATTTCCAAATTGCGAATGGCATACGGCACGCTTTGCAAAAAATGGCTTTTGCGTTCATAAAAACCGCGAAACCCATACGCACCCAACGCCTGCATGATGCGAATATAAACATAGCCGTAATAATATTTCACAAATTCGGCCCGGTCGATTTTCGTCAGCGGCGCCGCGGCTTCGAGATAACGATTGAGCAACTCCTCCCGCACTTCAAAAGGGAGATCGGCTTTGGCGTCGAACAACAGCGAGGCCACGTCATATTGCAGCGCGCCTTTGCGGCCGCCCTGATAGTCGATAAAATACGGGGCGCCATTTTTAATCATGATATTGCGCGATTGAAAATCGCGATACAGAAAAAAATCGCGGTCGGCTGCGAGCAAATACTCCGTAAACCGGTCGAAGTCGTCTTCCAGCGTCTGCTCATTAAACGGAATTTGCGCCAGTTTGAGAAAATAATATTTAAAATAATTCAAATCCCAGCGCATCGACTGCCGGTCGAAGCTGCCGCGCGGATAGCAGAGCCGGTAATCCAGCGTGCGGCCGGCGATAATTTGAAACTGCGGAAGAATCCGCACCACTTGCGTGTACAGATCAATGAGCTTCTGCGAAAAACCTTCGCGGCTGCGCGTTTCCGTCAATAATTGAAAGAGCGTCGTGTCATCCAAATCTTCTTCGAGATAAATGCCCGCGTCAATTTTGTCAACGTAAATTTCCGGCACCGGCAATCCCAGTTGGCGAAAGTGCCGGGAGAATTCTAAAAACGCGATATTTTCCTGCCGGTCGGCGTTGGTCACACCGATGACGCTGCGTTGCGCATTGCGCAGACGGAATAATTTGCGATCCGAGCCGCCGCCTTTGAGCGGGGAGACCGCATCAACATTTTCCCCAAAGTGTTTTAAAAAAAGTTCTTTGAGCAGTCCTTCCATATTAACCGTCCATTAAAAAGTTAATGTTCGTCAAAAATGAAAACGGCTTCAATCATTCACCGCCCAGCGGTACGAAATCCGCATCTGCCGATCTTTTTGCAAACGCCCGCCAATAAAACGGGATTCGTCTTCGCTCACGGAAAATTCGAGGCGATGGCCGGAGGGGCGATACAATGTCGTGCCGGTGAATTCGGCGCCGAAAGTCCAGGCCCGAATTGACGGAAAATTCGTGGATGCGGTTTGCTTTTGGCGTTCGCCCAATTTGCCGAGACGAGTGCCAAGTTCGCCGGTGGCATACCAACGGAATTGACCAAGCGTAAATTGCGCCCGGCCGCCATAGAATAAATTGGCCGCCGCAAAAGCGTTTCGGTGCTGGCGGCGCTCGAACGGCGCCAATTCCACGCGCGCCTTCTCGCCGATATATAAACCGTGTTGATGATGGCCGTTGCCAATCGTCGTCAAATTCAAAATCACTGCCAGCGGGCCTTTGTCACCACCGGCTTCCAAAGTGAAGGGCAAATACGCCGTCGTAAAAGCGTCGTTGCGCCATTCCAGCGCTTTCAGCTCAATATAGTCGCCTTGCGTGAAACGCCGCGCCAGGCGAGCGAGCATCGCGCCGCCTTGCACGGTTTTCCGCGCGCGCCCGCTATTGTTGAAAAACTGCAAGTGAAACGGCAAAAAGGCGTAGTGCTGCGAATAAATCAGCGATTGTTGCGGCGCTTCATTAGTCACCGCGAATTGCCAATCGAGGCCGCGACCGAAGCCGTTGTCATCGGCAACGCCGGCAGAACGAAAAATCGACAGCAGGAAGCGCGCCGGGCCGGAATAAAGATCAACGTAACTTGGGTTGTAAGCCGCACCGGCTTGCCAGTTGCGAAAATCTTCGGTTAAAGCCGCCATGCGTTCGGGCGAAGCCGCTTCTTGTTTGCGGCCAAAGGCTTCAATCTCGCGCTGCTGCATCACGGCAATTTCTTCTTCGGATTTTCCCGCGGCGCGGGCTTGCGCCATTTTACGATTCAGCTCGGCATAAAATTTTTGCAAACGCCGTTCGGCTTCGAGGTCCGGTTGCGGCGAGATGGGCAGCGTCTTGGTGACCGGCAATAGTCGCAGCCGGTCGCGTTCCTTCTCGCGTTCTGATTTGGCGCGATCAACAATTGCAGCAAATTGTTTGCGCTCGGACGGCGTAAGCAAATTCAATCCGCCGTTTTCTTCACGCACCATCGCCATAAACGCGCGGGCGGCCAACGTGTCAGCAGACGCCGTTGAATCAACCGCCGGATAAAGCGGCGCGGCTTCGGCGTACCATTGCAGCAATTCAAAGGGCGGATCGATCTTGAGCGTGTCGAGAACGGTTTGCACGCCGGCTTCCTGCGCTACTTGATCGGGCGCGATGGTGTAAGAAGCCAGCGATTTGCCGGTTTTAAAATCGATATCGACAAAACTCTGGTAGATCAACTCGCTGCAGACGATGGCATCGAGCGTATTGACGTCAAATTGAAAATCATACGGCTTGCCATATTGCAACAACGCGAGCGCAAGGAAATGTGCGAGATTTCCGCGATATTGTTCCGCACGCCAATGCCCCTGCCGCAAACGCACGGCGGCATAATCATCAACATATAAAAAGTGCGCAAAGTGATTGAGCGTGACGCCGCCTTCATGGCTCGAAACGGCCTGCCCGTCGCGCAATGCTTCGATCACATTTTCCTGCTCAGCGCGCAGGCGATACAGCGCTTCGAATAAAAGCGGATTAAGCGGCCGTCCGTTGAACGTCTTCGCAAATATTCGGCGGCGCATGATGGCGAAGCGCACCCATTTCTCTTGGGCCGTGATCGCCGCAAACTCCGCCGCATACGCGGCGAGCTGCGCTTCGATTTCATTCGGCGACATGCCGTTGGTGGCTAATCGTATCGGCGGCGACTCCAGCACACCGAGCCGGCGCAACGCGTCGTAACTATCAAGGTAAATCGCCACGTGGCCAAGATAACCGGGAATGAGTTTATCGGTTATGGCGAAGCGGGTTTTATCGAAGAGAATATCACCGGCGCGCAACTCGTTTGCCACTGCCGTCACTTTCGCGGAATGTAAACCTTTTTTCGCGCCAGCGGGATGAGAATAATAACGATAAAAATCCGGCAGTGCATGACCGCGCGATTCGCCAATGCCAAAGAGATTGGCAATTTTGAACACATACGTGCCGACGAGATTGCCAAAAAATTGCGAGAGGTTTTGAAACGTGTGCGTCGTCAAATCAGCCGCCGGCTCGGCAATCGAACCGAAACCCGCCAATGAACTGGCCCAAAATACGGCGAGGTCGCTTTGCGCGGCAATCTTTTGCAGGGTCGGATCAAGCAGTAATTGCGTGGCGAGCCGATGCAACTCCGGAACCGCCGGTTTATTTTTTTCCAAAAAATTGGCCTGCGCCCGCAATTGCAAAAATCGTGAACGGGTGCGCCGGTTACGCGCCGGATCGAAATAATTGGCCATCATCTCGGTAAAAATTCCATATTGCACGCCAAACGAGCGATTGCCTTCGTTCAATCGCTGGCGAATGGCGCGGGTATTCTCCACGGCAAAACGCAAGGTATCAGTCATCACATAAAGCGCCCGGTCGGCAGCCAATAAGTGCGTGAGCAATTGCAGATGTTCGAGCGTTGCCGTATTTTTATCGTTGGCGCCCAATCCGAAACGCTGCGCCAATTCTTCCGGCGCCAGTTGCCGCGCGGTTTCCCAGTGGCCGGAATAGGCGATCAAAGTTTGGTGATACCGATTGAGCGCCGCCATTTGCACGGCCCATTGCGTTTGCTGCCGGCCGGTCAAATGCGCGGCGCCTTGTTTTTTCCACGCCTTGATTTCGGCGGCCAATTGCGTGGTGGTGTCCGTCGCGGCTTTGATGACGTGCTGAATGGAATCAGCTTCGGTGCGCCAGTTCGATTGCGCTTGGAGCCAGGGTACGCAAACAAAAATTAACCATTGCGTTTGCACGAAAAATTTATACTTTTTGGTAAACCCGTTTTTCATGATCAGAATTTACTCAGACTAACCGCCGCGCCAGCGCTGCACCGATGGCCGAAAGAATCTGCACGGGTGGAGTGGCAACGTCGATATCTTCAATCAAGCCAGCGGAAAAATTTTTCAAGGTTGCTTCCGTTTCGGAATCATAAACACTCAAACGATGCCGAATCACCGAGGGGTTGGCGTCATCAAGGCGCGCTTCGAGAATGGCGCGGCGGTGCAAACGTTCGGCGAGTATATTGCGATCAGCGCAGTCGAGCTTGAGAATTAATTTGACTTCGGCCACCCGATTGAGCATCTCGGCCTGCCGCGGCGTGCGCGGAAAACCGTCCAGCACCAAAATATCTTTCGGCGGATGAAAACGCCCGATCAGCGTGGCGTTATGCAAGTGTCGTTGCCACAAATCAAAAGTGATTTCATCCGGCACCAACTCGCCGCGCCGCATGGTTTCAATAATCCGGCGGCCGAGATCGCTATCAACATCGAGCAGGCGAAACATTTCGCCGGTGGAAAAATGATAAAACCCGGGAATTTGGTTGAGAATTTTTCCCCACGTCCCCTTGCCCGAACCCGGCGGGCCAAAGAGCAGAACGACATTGTAGCGCGCAGCGGAGATGTTCATAGCGATTTTCCCAAGGCGGGGGTTTAGCTTTTTATCGTGGATAATTTATAAACCACCAAGGCACGAAGCACAAAGGCTTCAACAAATTAAAGCTGTTTAAAAAAACAGCGTTGCTAATACAAAACTCGTTTAATAATCCATAAATTCGTAAACTTGTTTTCTTTGTGGCTTCGTGGTTTGATTTTGTGAATAACTCAGGCTAAAATCAAGGTAAAAAGATAGCAGAATTTATCGGAAAGTCAAGGTGGGGAATAAAAAAGAACCCCGAAGCATTGCTGACCTCGGGGCGGGTAGGTTGAGTCTTGGGGTAGAAGCCTTACAGGCGCAGCCCCAGCGGGCGGGCACGATCCACCGGCCACGCTTATTCATGGCCTGCCGACTTACACGCTGAGGAGAAAAATTTCTAATACATAAACCTATTCATAAATTAGCAATTTATATACCAAAAGCAATAGATTGATTAATATTGAACTTAAATAGATTGAGTGAAAGCCAAACTGCCCGAAATTTAGAAGCCGCGTCTCATTCTTGCACAGGGTGTGCAGAAAATTGTCTTAATTGTAACATTTGACAACTTTGTACGTTTGGCCGCGCCCGAAGTTGCATGATATTTAAATGCAATCTCTGCAAGGCTTTCGGCGTGCAGGTAATATCCCTGCGAGAAAGCACTCTCGCCTCGAAGTGATTGGCCTGCGAAATTTCCCATGGATGGCTGAACAATTCCACCGCTCACTTTCATTTGACTGCTGAGGAGAAAACGCAATGAAAATCCCATTTTCTCATGGACGCATACTTACGTTTCTAATCCTTTTGCTAAACGCCACCCAAGGGGGCCACGCGCAATCGATACATTTTTCCGCGAGTTCATTACCCGTCGCTTCGGAAGGTTATGGTCATGGCGCCTCGTTTGGCGCGTTCACCCGCAACGGCCGGCCCAGCCTTTTCGTCATTGCATACGACGCTCCGAACAATCTTTATGACAACATCGGCGCCTCATTCCGCGATATTGCCGAACAGGCGGGTGTGCAATTTGGCACCGCCCACGATCGCGGCATGGCCTCGGCGGATTACGACAACGACGGCGATACGGATATTTATATCAGCGCGGGTTATACCGGCAATGTTTTTTGGCGCAACAACGGCGATGATACTTATAGCGATATTACCTCTGAAAGCGGCACGTCGTTAAATGGGCAAGGTCAGGGCGTGGCCTGGGGTGATTTCAATAGCGACGGCTGGCTCGATCTTTTTGTCGCACAAACCGACGGCGGCAATCGGATGTATATCAATAATGGCGGCGGCAGCTTTTATGAAAATTCCGGCGGGTTTATTTCGCAAAGTGCCAGCATTCAACCAGTCGCTTTCGATGTCAATGACGACGGCTATACCGATATTCTCGTTACGCGCACAGGCGGCTCAAGCAATTTGCTTTATCTTAATGGCGGCGGTGGCGGTTTCGGCGAACAGGGCAATCAATGGGGCATTGGCGCGGCAAGCGCCGATTGCCAGGGCGCGGCAGTGGGCGATTATGATCGTGACGGCGATCTTGATGTTTTCATTTGCAATTTTGGCGGCGACAATTTGCTGTTTCGCAATACGGGCGGCCATTTTGACGAGGTGGGCGGCGCCGCGGGAATTCGCGGCGGCGGTGATCGTAATCGCGGCGCGGTGTTTGGCGATTTTAACGACGACGGCTGGCCGGATATTTATGTCACCCGCGACGGCGCCAATCAGTTGTTTCACAACAACGGCAACGGCACTTTCACTGAAGTGGGCGCCGCAGCCGGCGCCAACGACAGCAACTCCGGCTACAGTCCGTCAATTGCAGATTACGATAACGACGGCGATCTCGATGTTTTTTTTACGAACACAGGCCAGCAAAGCATTCTGTTGGAAAATTTAGGATCGTCCAATAAATGGATTGAAATCCGGTTGCGCGGCACCGAGAGCAATAGCAATGGCATCGGCGCCAAGCTGACGGCGTGGATGAATGGCCGGCCGCAGGCGCTCGCAATTATTGCCGGGCAGGGTTACGTCGGCACAGGCAGCGATTTAACCGCGCACTTTGGGCTGGGCGGCAATAGTTTTCTGGATAGTCTCGTGGTGCGTTGGCCCTCCGGCGTGCAAGACAAATACTATCGCCTCGCCGCCAATCAAAAACTATCACTGTTTGAAGGCAATGCCCCGGTGGATCGCACCGCGCCGAATATCTCCAATGTAAGCGTCGACAATATTTCGCCAACCGGAGCGACGATTCATTGGACCACAAATGAAAATGCCAATTCCCAAGTTGAATACGGCAACACCACGAATTACGGCAGCTTTTCGCCGCTTAATGCGAACCTCGTCACCACGCATACCATCATACTGTCCAATTTGACCGCAAATACCACGTATCATTTTCGTGTACGATCGCAAGATGCTTCCGGAAATTTAGCGGTTTCAAACGATTTCACTTTGGTGACGGCAGGTGACACCCAAGCGCCGGCGCTTACCAACATCGTGGCAAATAACCTTACGATGAATTCGGCGCAGATTGAGTGGAACAGCGATGAGCCAGCCGATTCGCAAGTTGAATACGGCCTGACGACGAGTTACGGCAGCAGCACAACATTAAATACCGCATTGGCCAATAGTCATTCGGTGGCATTGTCGGGATTGAGCGCGAATACGCTTTATCATTATCGTGTTCGCTCAAAAGACGCTGCGGGTAACTTGGCGGTTTCCAATGATTTTACTTTTACCACCGCACGCGACACGCAGGCGCCGGCGCTCACGAGCATTGCGGCGAATAATCTCACAATGACAACGGCACAGATCGTGTGGAACAGCGATGAACCAGCGGATTCGCAGATTGAATATGGGCTCACCACAAGCTACGGAGTCTCGACTCCGCTCGACCTGACGATGGTGACGGCGCATGCGATAACGCTGTCGAATTTAACGGCGAACACGCTTTATCATTATCGCGTCCGTTCAAAAGACACGGCGGGGAATCTTGCGATGTCGAGCGATTTCACTTTTACCACCGCGCGTGATACACAAGCACCGACGATTTCGAATATTACAATGACGGCGATCACTGCCAACTCCGCGCAGATCAAATGGAACACGGACGAACTGAGCGACGCACGCATTGAATACGGCACGGACTCCACAGCCTTCACCAATTCCGTGCTTGATACAAGTTTTGTCACTTCCCACACCGTGAGTTTAGTCAATCTGCAAGCGTATACGACTTATTATTTCCGCATCATCGCTCACGATTTAGCCGGAAATCAACAAACCGGAGCGAAGTTACACTTCACCACGTTGCCGACGGCGGCGGCGCTCACGAGAGTTTCCGGCAATGCACAAAGCGGGCGCGCCGGTGAGCTCTTGCCGCTGCCGCTTATCGTGCGCGTGGTAAACTCTGCCGGCGAGGTCATGGCTAACATGGCGGTCGAATTCCGCGTTATTGCTGGGGGTGGCCGCGTGAGCAGCGAATCCAATTGCGACAGCTCGGTTTGTGTGGCCGCCACCAACTCTTCGGGAATGGCAAGTATCAAGTGGCGATTGGGCACCAGCGATTCACAAAAAGTCCAGGTCACACTTCCTGAAAAAAGAGACTTGGTGGCATTCTTCACGGCGTCGTTCACGCCAACCACGGGCATCGAGACCACGCTCGCCGCGCTGCCGGCAACGCTGGCGCTGCGAAATTATCCGAATCCGTTTCGCGAATTGACTCGCTTTGAAATCGCGCTGCCGCACGCCGGACTGATTTCGTTAAAAATTTACGATCTCCAAGGCCGCGAGGTGGCCACGCTGGCTGAAGGTTCGTTTCACGCCGGACAACATTTAGTGGTTTGGCAGGCGCAAGCGAGCGCAGTGAATATACTCACTTCCGGCGTATATTTTGCCGTGTTGCGTTACCAAAATGAATTGCACGCTTCATCCGCCGCGCGGACACCACTCTTGGAAAAAAGACTGCAATTGTTTTATGTAAAATAACGTTCGAGGCTCGAAGCCGAAAGTCCAGAGTCAAAAAGCTACTTGCCTAAACCAAAAGCCGAGACCAAGCGCCGCCGGGTCCCGGCTTTTTATTTGTTTGCCATTAGCGGCACACGAATACCTGCGATCCACTTTATTTACCACTTACATGTAAACAGGTAAACACAAAAACTATTTAATGTTTTTCACAATCTGCAATTAACATAATTATATATTACTTTGACATTGAGCAGCCGATCTCCGAAAATTCCCGGAGCATCACAAGAGAGGATTTTTCCCTTGACAATGAAAGCCGTTTGTTTTATACTACTCAAAATCAGTGCGCTTCAAAAATCAGCATTCCTCACCACCTATCGGAGTTTTTAAGGAGAGCGAAAAATGAAGATCAAACAAAACATGGCCGGTGATGTTGCAGTTCTGAGCTTGAGTTTTACGCTTTTTGGCAGCAGCGCGCCGGATTCGCAGGAATTTAAAGATAAAATTTATCAACTGCTGGAAGACGGTGTGACGAAATTCGTCATTGACTTGAAAGGCGTCAAGCGCATGGACAGCACCGGCATCGGCGTGATGATCTCGGCGTTGACTTCGGTGCGCAAAAAAGGCGGCGCGTTCAAATTATCCGAAGTTAGCGATATTATGGAAAGCATTTTGGTGATGACCAAATTGGATTCGGTTTTCGAGACTTATAAATCGACCGATGAGGCTATACAGAGTTTTGCGAAAAAGTAAAACCCATGCTTGCGAACACGCTGCTGGACTTTTTATCTCGTTGCGCGCAGGATTATCCGACGCGGGAATGCCTGGTTTACGGCGACACGCGTTTGCACTACGGCTATTTCGCCAAGGTGGTCGACCGGCTGGCCGCCGGGTTCGCGGAATTGGGTTTGCGGCGCGGGCATCGCCTCGCCTTGATGCTGCCCAACGTACCGCAATTTCCGCTGGTTTATTATGCCTTGTTGAAACTCGGCGTTTGGGTCGTGCCGCTGAATGTGTTGTTTAAAGAAAACGAAATCCGTTTCGTGTTGGAAGATTCCGGCGCCGACGGTTTTGTAGCGTGGGAAGGTTTTAGCGCGCGCCTGGCGCCCGCAGCGGCGGAATTGCGCGCATGCCGCTGGCAAATTTTTTTCGGCGAAAAAATTCCCAACGGCAGTATTGATTTAACCCACCTCATCGCCGCTTCCATGCAGCGTTTTGAGCGGACCGGCGGCGAAACCCGCATCCACGCCGAGCCGCCAGATCCGGCGGTTGTTTTTTACACCGCCGGCGCCACGGGCCTGCCCAAAGGCGCCGTTTTCAGCCACGCCAATTTGGCCGCGGCTATTTCCGCTTGTTGGCGAAATTTTGCCGTCACCATTGACGATCGCTTTCTCGCTGTCATCCCGCTCTTTCACAGCTTCGGTCAAATGCTGGGTTTGCATCTGCCGCTGGCCGTGGGCGCGACCACCGTGCTCTTGCCGAAATTCGATCCGCAGGCGATGATCGATACCATTGCCAAAGAGCGTATTACCCACTTTGTCGCGGTGCCGTCGATGTTCCCCGCGTTGTTGCGGTTGGCGCCGGAGCCGGCACAATTGGCTTCGCTCAAATGTTGCCTCGTGAGCGGCGCATTGCTGCCGGCGCGCGTGCGCGACGAGTTTGAGCAGCGCTATCAAATCCCCATTTACGAAGGTTACGGCCTGGCCGAATGCACGCCGCTGAGCACGGCTTTCAGCGCGTGGATTCCGCGAACGCCGGAAAAAGCCTGCGCCACCGGCTTCCCGTTGAAAGGCATGGAAGTGGCCGTGCTGGATGCCAACCGGCGGCAGATGCCGGATGGAAAAATCGGTGAAATTTTCGTGCGCGGGCCGTGGGTAATGCAAGGATATTTGCAGAACGGCCAAATTTCCAAAGCGGCCTTTTGGAATGATTGGCTGGCAACCGGTGATTTAGGCATGTTGGATCGTGAGGGCTTTCTTTATTTGGTGGATCGGAAAACCGAGGTGATCACCAAAGCCGGTTTCCCGGTTTATCCAAGCGAGGTGGAAGCGATTCTTTCCCAACACCCCAAAATTGAAGAATGCACGGTTATCGGCGTCGCTGATCGCGCGCACGGCGAGGAAGTGAAGGCCTACATTATTTTACAGCCCAACGCAACCGCCACCAAGGAGGAAATTTTTGAATTTTGCAAAAGCCGTTTGGCGTTTTACAAATGCCCGCGCCACGTTGAATTTGTCGATACATTACCGCATAGCGTGACGGGAAAAGTTTTGAAGCATCTGTTGCGAGAGAAGAAGCCCGCGCCGGTGATGGTCGCGACGGCAGAAAGCCAGCCACCGGTGGAGGCAACTTCACCACCAAGTGTCGCGGTGCCGGCGGCGGTTACGACACCAGAGAGTCTGCCAGCGGTTGAGACAGTTCCACCACCAAGCATAACAGCGCTGACGGCGGAGGAACCGGTAAACGGGGTGAATACAAGTCCGGAACACACAACCATTCAAACCACAATGCTCCCACAATCCTAATAAAGATTTGCAGTGTGACATAATTCTGTTGAAGAGCACGAATATGAAGAGAAAGATGAATTAGGTTTTAAAAAGTGAACGTGGTAAATGTTAGTTAGGCAAACTCAATAGGAGTTAATAATAATGTGGAAGCTGATTTTTGTATCATTACTTCTAATTCTAACTGGCTATCAAGTCTGGTCTTGGATAATATCTAAAACTGAACGGCAATTCTTAATTGTCTGGTTATTTGCTTTCATATCTTTAGGGTTTGTTTATTTGTGCTATGGCCTTGACCCTGATGAAGTAATAGAGGTGCTACCTCTCCTTCTAGCGTTAATCGTTGTGGGCGTGATATTGTACGTAACCTTAAAGGGAAAGGAATCAGTTGCTGGTTTTTCCGCCCTGGCAATATTGACAGTCGGTGGTTTGCTTTACTATATGATCGTATTTCTCGATTACGAAATTCTCGGTACTTATACCCTTCGAAATATCAAAAAGTATGATGAACAACTTTTATCGGCGAAAGCCAGCCTCGATTCTCTTGACCGTTTTCATAGAGAAGTAATACGAAAAGCCGAAACCGCTAAACGAGAAATTGAAGTGCAATTAGAGAAAATAGCACTCTATTCTGCTGATGTGGCCAATACACAAAAGCAAATCGCACGTCTTGGTGAACAGCAGAAGGCGACAGAAGCTTCAATTTCTCGGCTAGTGGAACAGCAGAAGCTGATAGAGGATACAATCGCAAATTTCAACAAAAATCTATCCAAAATTACGCAACAATTGATTGCTTTCTCCTTTCTTATCGGTGGAAATCCACAAGTATCTGGCGGCGGAATTGTGCCTGAATTTAAGCGTGAACTTGTTCAGATTACACGAAGTCTTGGAAAGCGGCTAAAATTTGACAGCGATAGCCTGCTGTCCGATATTGACAAAAAGCAAATTGAATTGGATAAGGAGTTTGATAAAAAATAAGGTTGCAGTTGCTGCTTTTGCCTAATGCTTGTGTTATCTGAAGTTCGGCTAAATCTATTGATCTATTTTTGCTTCGACGCGGTTGTATTTGTTTTGCAATTTGGCAAAAAAGTAAGATTGACACGCAGACCTGAGTTAACCATCTTTTGAGCCATAACGAAAACATGGTGCAAGCGATGTGGTAAAATTCGTTTGCAATCATTGGACAATATCAACCCACTGGAGGTTCACCGTGAAGGAATATCCGACCGACAAGATTCGTAACGTAGGGCTGGTAGGACATGCGGCGGCCGGCAAGACAACGCTCGCGGAAGCGATGCTGTTGTC
>CAYUVM010000032.1:0-16313 GCA_964447935.1 uncultured Cytophagia bacterium
GCCATCGCATCGCGGTCAGATTCATACTGCCCCGGCATGGTCGACCGCATGCCTTCGATCAGCGCCCAGCCGGAGAGTTGCGTGGCTTTGCGAATCAAAGCGATTTCCGCCGGGCTTTTGATCAATCGCAGTTGATCGAGAATCGGCGTGAGATTATTGATTTCAAAATGTGGAAACCGCGCGCTGAGCAAATTGACCAAATTCCCTTCACGCGAGGGCCGGCCATCCCACGAATCGTTGGCGGTGTCGCTGATGTAACGCAACGCGAGATCACGGCTCATCGCAAAACCTTCGGCGGGGCTAAAAAGCGTGAAGAGTTTCTGTTTTGCAACCGTGCGGGCGTAGCGCGCGAGATGCTCGCTGAACATTTCGGTGGCAAAAACTGCATCGATGCCGCTGAGTTGTTTAATCAAACCTTCGTCTTCCGCGGAGAGGACCTTGCCTTCGCTGCGTTCGCGGCCTTCATTGCGGTGCGGCAGATAAAGCGAGGCCCGCCGCTGCGCACCGTCAAGCAATAGATAGGCATGCGGTACTTCAATACCACAAAGGTAATAAAACTCGTTGGATTGCCGAAAGCGTGTATACCCTGCCGGACTCGGCGCGCCTTGCACCACAGCAAATGCATTCACACCGATGGCGTCATAAACCGCGTTGCGGCGTTGGGCAAATTCCTCCGGAGCAAAATCTTTCGTGAACCGCGAGAAGCCCTCTTGCGCGAAACTTCGGTTTGCGCTAAGCAGAAATACACCGAGCAGCAGCGTTTTGATGGTTTTCATACAACCTCCGCGTTGTTGTTTTATGAGGATTATAAAGAATAAAAGGTGAGAAAAAACAAAATCGGCCGATAGATGAATTGAATAATCGCCAATTCACAAAATAGCAAGGTGATGGTTTTGATGCCGGTAACGAGCCGCGCTTGTCGATAGGTGCGGCGCAGCGCCACAAAGTTATACCACACCATTCCCGCCAGAATGGGGAACAAAATACCGGGATCTCGGCCGAAAAATGGGCCCAGCTTTGTCCCGCAGACAAGATCGAACAGACCCATGAGATAAACAAAAGCCAATAACCCCACCACCAGAAAAATCAGCAAGAAGGAATGAAAATGAATCGAATATATGAGATGCTCGATGTAATAACGGTTTGATCGCAGGTAAAAGATCTTGAGCGCCACGGCAAATAACGGAATGATGAAAAAGAACATGTTGCGCTGCTGATGTGCCAAGGTTTCGTTAAAACGCCGCTCAAACGTCTCCCGCAATTCACCGGTGGCAAGTATTTTTTTCTCCACCAACTGATTAGCCCGTGCGGTAAATGGCCCACCGACGACGCCGCGCATATTCCAATTCAACAAACCCATGCGATAGCCGACAAGAAAGAAAAAAAGATTGAGCAAAACGAACAGCGTCACCGGCTTGATGAAGCGCGTGTGCTTGCCGGCAAGATATTCGGCGGTCAACACGCCGGGTTTAAAGAACAACGGAACAAGGCTGCGAAAAATCTTGGAATCAAAATGCGTGATATCGTGAAATGCATGCGCAATAAAATGCTTGAGCGCATAATCATGGTGGGAAATTTTTTTCTGGCCGCATTCATGGCAATAGGTGCCGTGCAAAATAGCTTTACAATTTTGACAAATCGCCGGTGTTGCCATTTGCGTGAATACCTCTTTGAAGTCAGCCTTTATCGCAGTAAAATAAGTTTTTTCGTTTCGACCGCGTTTCCCGCCTCCAAGCGATAGAGATAAATGCCGCCGGCCACCTCGCGCGGTTCCCAAACGGCCCGATGTGGTCCCGCAGATTTTTCTTGATCCACCAGAATCGCCATTTCGTGTCCAAGCAAATTTAGAATTGTCAACCTGACGTGCATGCGAGCGGGAATCTCATAGTGAATCGTCGTGGCCGGACTTCCTCCCGGGCGCGCTGTCGCGCGGTTGAATGGATTGGGATAATTCTGTTCCAACCGAAATTGCCGCGGCGTCACGGCGGGCGCGGCAACTTCGGTTGCGTCCAGATTAAAATGAACAACAGTGGTCTGGCCTCGACCGGCGATTTTTCCCGGCGCGTTTTGCGGCGGCGTATTGGCCGCGTTGACTTCAATATCATAAACGCCTGGCCGCAGATTAAAAATCGAATAATCGCCGCCGGCGTTCGTGGTGGCCGTTCCTCTCGGCGCGCCGCTCTGCAAAGCGCGAACGCTTGCGCCCTCCACTGCAGTGTTGCCGCGGGTGACGCGTCCGGCAATTTTTGCCGTCGGGTCGGCAATCGCCAAACTGCTGATGTTGCCCTCCGACAGCGGCGTCGTTACCACGGAAAAGTCGGACGTATTAATTACAGCAAGCGACGACGGCGAAGCCGTGTTTTGATTCACCACATAAACGGCGCTGCCATCCGGAAACGCGCCGAGACTCTGCGGATTTGCTCCCACCGTCACGGTTTTGACCACCGCGTCGGCGCCGCTGTCGATAATCGAGACCGTGCCGCCCATCGCATTGCTCACGTAAACCTGTTTGCCGTCGGGCGTAATCGCGATCCAGCGGGGCTGTTCACCGACGGAAATGTCCTTGACAAACGTTTCCGTGATCGTGTTGATCACCGAAACGGCGTTCGTCAAATAATTCGCCACGTAGAGTTTCGTGCCGCTCGGATTGAGCGCCAAGCCCCAGGGTCCCGTCGCTCGCATCGCCGGCGGCATTTTCAAAGCGATTTTTTTTCTAACCGTATTTGTAGCGATATCGATAATGGCAATTTCATTCTCGAAGCCGCGGGTGCCGACATAAACTTTCGATCCATCCGGCGCCATGGCCGCGCCCCACGGCACCGCGGAAACGGGAATTTCCGCCGCCACCCGATTGGCTTCTAAATCAATGGCGACAACTTTACTGGCGGCGTCTGCCGTGGCGTAAATTTTTTTGCCGTCCGGTGTAATAACGGGAACCGCCAATCCAGTTCCTATATTGATCGTGTGCAGCAGCGACGAACTGCCGGCGCCGGCATAAACATAAAGTGAAAATCCGGCGGAAGCGTAAATGCGACCGCCACCCGGACGGATCGCCATCGCTATGCTGCCACCGCCGCGTACCCAACGATCCACAACTTCTTTGCTAACCGGATCGAGAACTTTAAGACCCTGCGTGCCGCCGCCCAGATAAATCGGCGGCCGGATGAAATCGTCCGTGTCCTGAATCACCGTCACGAAATTCAACCGGCTGTCATTAAGCGCATAGACGCGCCCGGTGGTTTGGTCGAGCGCCAAGCCTTGAACGATAATGCCGCCGGCATGCGGATTATTAACGGAAATCATTTCCAGCATTTGCGACTCACGATCGAGAACGCCGATAAAATTCGTGCTGGCAAAATAAATATGCCCGTTTCGACGGCGAATCGCGCTCGCGAGTGTCGCGCTCTTCATCGGAAAATTTAAAAACGCATCGGTGGCGCCGTCGATGATCGTCACGAAGGCGTTGACCTCCGAGCTGGTGAAAACTTGATTTGTTGCGGGATCAAAAAAGAAAAGGGTGGCGTCGTTGTCGGCCGCGATGCTTTGCACCGTATTGGTGTTGCGATGCAGCACGCGAAACGGCACGCCGATGCCGCCGCCGGTGGAGACATAAACTTTGTTTGCCGTCCAATTCACGCCGATGCCAAGCGCGCTGCCGCCGATGCCCGGCGCTGAAGTTTTTTGCAACGTGCGGCCGTTGATAATTTCAACGAAGCTCGCCGCCCCGGTTTGCTGGGCGCGCGTAATGAAAAGTTCGTGTGTCGCGGGATTAACCGCCATGACGGTGTTGAAAACAAAATCCGCTTTATTTAGCGCAATCGGCGTGATGGCGTCGGTGGCGACGTCGATTTGCGCGACGGTGTCGCCGCTGACAAAGGCATAAAGTTTTCCAATGTCCTCATCGAGCGCCAAATCGCCGCTGCCGAGAAAAGTGAATCCCGTCGGATATTTGCCCGGGAGATATTTGACCAAAGCGCCGGTGTTGGCGTTGACCACGGCAATTTTTTTCAAATCGAAAGATAGCGCATAAAGTTTGGCGCTGGCTTCGTGAACGACCATCGCCGAGACCAACCTGCCGACGAGCGCGGCGTTGATTTCGGCGTTGGTATTGCCGTCATAGGTGAAAAGATTTCCGGTGGCGTCATCGGCGACGAACACTTTATTCCCGGCCTCATAAACGGCGACGGCGTACGGCCGCAGATTCGGGCGCGAGATCGTTCCAATGACACTTTGCCCGAAAAGATTCGCTGTAGAGACGAAAAGAATTATCAAAAAATTCCAACTGGCGCAGTCACATTTTAAAAAAGCGGACTCAAAAGTTTTCATATGTGCCTCCACTTTATAAAAACAAATGAACTCACAGCGCCGCCAGCACTCTTTCATAATGCTTGTTCACGCGAACGCGTGGAAAAATTTTTGCGATGAGGCCGTTTTCGTCGATAATGAATGTCGTGCGTACAATGCCCCAAAACCTATGCCCGAACATCTGTTTCTTCTGCCAGACGCCGTAGGCGTCGCAAACGGTTCGGTCAATGTCACTCAACAGCGGAAAATTCAAATGAAATTTTTCTTTGAACTTGACGTGTGAGGCTATCGAATCGGCGCTGACCCCCAAAACGACGGCGCGGCGTTGCAGGATAGCGCTTAATCCGTCGCGAAACGAGCATGCTTCTTGCGTGCATGTCGGCGTATCGTCTTCAGGATAAAAAAAGAGCACGACGTTCTGGCCGTGAAAATCCGCGAGACTCACAAGTTGGCCTTCGTCGTTAGGCAAAGTAAAATCAGGAGCGGGTTGGCCGATTTGTAATTTCGTTTGACCGGGCGCTGTGGTCCTGCCTTGCCTCGGAAGTGATTTTTTCTTTACGGCGCGAGATGTCTTCCCCGCCGTTCTTTTTTTCGTCAAGGCCTTTTTAGACTCTGGCTTCGCGTTTGTTTTTCGCATGTCTCGATCCTTGTATCACATAAAAAGTGCGGCTAAACGGTCAATGACCTGCCGTAACGACCTTTACAAGATACAGCGTTTAAAACAATAATGCCATACAAAGCGTATCTTCGTAAATTCCGTCCAGCGTTTGTGATTTTTCTTTCACGCCGACGATAACAAAACCGGCGCTTGCATAAAAAATTTAAGGCAGGAGTTATTTTACCAATTACCGTCGCACGGCGATAATCTCCAACACCGCCGGCGTAATGACAAGCGTGTGTGGCGCGGCTTCGCTGGTGCCGAATGCTTCCCATATTTCACGGGCGCGTTCGGCTGGTAAATAGCCCAGAGCAACCAGACGGCGCAGGCCGACTTCGATAAACGCCTTCGGCCATTGCCACACAAAATTCGAAGCTGGAATGATGTCAATGATTGGGCGCAGATTTTTTATTTCGAATCCAAGTTCGGCCAGCCAGCGCGGCAAATCGAGGCCGATGTCCGGCTCACCGCCGTCGGCGCGCCAGCTTGCCATCACCACTTGCACAAACTCTTCCAGCTCCGGCGAGCGCGGCGCCAGTCGCCATGTGGAGTAATCAAAATATTCGTGCAGCACCAGCACGCCGCCGGG
The DNA here is from genome assembly GCA_964447935.1 of uncultured Cytophagia bacterium. Classification (GTDB taxonomy): domain Bacteria; phylum Zhuqueibacterota; class Zhuqueibacteria; order Zhuqueibacterales; family Zhuqueibacteraceae; genus Zhuqueibacter. The sequence continues at coordinate 5,553 of CAYUVM010000032.1, forward strand.
TTTCAGGGCGCCGCCAATACGGGTGAGCAGTTGGCGCGGTCGCTTCACAAAGGCAAAAACCCAGCGCGCCCACGCGCCGTCGGCTTCGAAATTCGGCAACGCGGCTTCATCCAAATCGAGTTCATGCATTTCAATGTGCGCAAGGCCACGCTGCTGGCGTGCCGCTTCGAGCGCATCGAGAAAACGCCGCGACCGGTCAATGGCGAAAATCTTTCCGGCAGGTCCGACAATCTCCGCCAAATCAATCGACGCAAACCCGGGACCGCAGCCAAGGTCGAGCAGCGTTTGTCCAACAGTAAACCCCGCATTCCGCCACGCCTCGAGCGCTCGCGGCCGCCACACCCGATGTTGCAATCCCAATCGCGTAATTTCCTCATCATGCGTGCCGAGAATATAATCTTTATCGTTTGGCATCGTTGCGATTTTCTCCTGCGTATTTTCGGTATTAAGCGCAAAAAACGGAATAAAATTCCAACTGTAAAAATAACCGGCAGCAGGTTATAATGCAACCCATTTCTTGCGTTTCATCCGTTGCAAATTACGGATTTTCTAAATATGACTTCACCCCACAAGCCAATGGAGATCGTGGTTTTATTATTGCGTCACGCCTGCGAGGGCGGGCATCCAGCAAACTCTTTCCGGGATTTCCATTTTCGCAAAAAATACCGCGAAAATTTATTTTGACTATCGCTAAACGCAAACTGTTTGTCCACAAGAAGAAAGATCGATTGAGAGATGGAGGGGTGCAGAGCGGGAATCCGCCTTAAACTTTGGAACGCGCTTGAAGTTTTGTATATACTCGTTTCGGGTGAGAATTTTACTTCGCACAGCCATGCCCGTGAAAGCAGGAATCCAAATTTTTCAAAAACTTATGGATGCCGCCTTCGCGGGCATGACTCAAAAAAATAAATCATAACAAGTATAAATATCTTCGATTCGTTATAAGTTTGCAAAATTGAACGGTACGAAGCCTCCTAAATTTTTCGTTTTATTCGGTTGCGAAATTTGTTTAAAGTTGCTCTCACCGCACCAGCGCCATTTTACGAACTTGCGAAAATTCGCCGGCGGTTAATTTATAGAAATAAACGCCGCTCGGCAAAGCTTGCGCTGCAAATTCAACCCGGTGAATGCCCGCCGGTTTTGACTCATTCACCAACGTTGCCACTTCTCTTCCATTTATATCATAAACTTTCAGACTTACCCAGCGCTCGCGGCTTACTGAAAACTGAATACTGGTTACCGGATTGAACGGGTTCGGATAATTTTGCCTCAACGTAAAAGAAGCCGGCACAATTTCCTGGCGCTCGGCAACCGCCGTGGTGGGTGTGAGCTTGACATCGTAAACGCCAAGATCAAGCGCCGGGCCATTTTGATTCGCCGCGGGATTGAGAAAACCGGAGAGCGTAATCACCGCATAGCCGTTCGCATTGTTCGCAACATTGAACGTATACGTGCCGAGTTTTTGTTTATCGCGGCTGCGCAAGAGATCAACCGTATAGGCGCCCGCCGCGAGGTTGAGCGGCGGACTGGCGGCGCCGTAATTCAAATTCACCGCGAGCTTGTTGCCGTTGCCGGCGACGAGATCAACGGCGGGCGCATCCGTCACCGCGTGCACGAACATGGCGCGCACTTCATTCGGGCTCGCGGCGAGAATCGGCAAATCCAGCAGCAGCGCATTTTCACGGATGGAATAGCCGTCGGGATTCGGCGCGTACGCCGTTGTATCATTCACGCCGAAGAGAATAAGCGCCTGCGGATTCTCACTGCTCACGATCAGGCTGTCGAATTTCGCCGTCGGCGCGTTGGCATTTTCCACATCGTAGAGGCTCAAAGAAAACGGTTCGAGATACGGCAGCCTCGGCAATGCCGCGGATTCGCGAAAACTCAGATTGTCGAAAATCAAATCACTCGTGAGGCTGGAGCTTTTGCCGAGGCTGGGATTGCATGGCCCGTAGCCGCCGGAGGTCAAAACCACGCCGCGTGTACTGCGGCCGCTGCCGGAGCGATTGCGGCTACTCGAACTCGATACCACCACGCTGGTGCCGCGATTGGAAATCGGCCGCTCATATTTCCACTTCGCCAACGCCCGCGCTTCTTTGTTGCCGGCGATATTGAATTTGCCGCCGACAAATAAAACTTCGGTTTTACTGCTGCGCGGGCAGGGCCATACCGAAGCGATAGCATTGACCACATCATTCGTGCCGCTGCCGAGCGCGTCCCATTCTGAAATCACACCGGCATAAAACGTGCGCTCGAACACGGCGATATGATTTGCCGGCTTGACAGTGCCATTGCTGTTGACGGCTTCGGTAAATTCGCCGCCGAGATAAAGCTGCGTGTGATCATAGGCGGGTACCATCGTCGTCACCGCGCCGTTCACGCCGCGTCCAAGCGGTCGCCATTCGCCAAAATACCACATCGCGATGCGATCAATGTTGACGAGTGCGCCGTTGTCGTTGCCCCCGGTGCGAAAGCGGCCGCCGACGTAGAGCGGCGAATAATCATCGCGGCCCGCTAACGCCAGCGCGCGCACTTCGTCATCAACGCCGGTACCCAATGCGCGCCAGCGATCATCATAACCATCCCACATGATCATATTGCGGCAAAACGTTTTGCTGCCGTCGCGATTCGTCGCTTCCGTAAATTTGCCGCCGGCAAAAACACTGCGCCAAAAACGCGGCGACGACACGCTGCCGCCCAAGCCCACCGCGAGCGCGCGCACTTCCGGCATCGTTCCACCCTCCACGCCGCCGCCGAAAGCCTCCCAGTGTTGTGAGGAAAAACTCCAGCGCGCGAGGCGATTCACCGTCGGACCATGCAGCGCTTGCGTAAATGCGCCACCCGCAAAAAGCTCGTAGCCGGAAACTTCCAATGCATAGACGGTGCTATTCAAACCGCCGCCCACGGGGAGCCAGCGCTTTTGCCGGTGATCCCAAAACGCAATATTCGAAACATTCACCGTGCTGCCGTCGGGATTAATCGCGGTGGAAAACGCGCCGCCGACAAACGCGCCGGGTTGATTATAAACGATAGGCGCAATCGCATGCACCGGCCCATTGAGACCGCCGCCGAGCGCATCCCAACTTGTGCCGTCGAAGCGCGCGATGTTGCTCGCGGGAGTGCCTTCGATGCTCGTGAAATTGCCACCAATATAAATCGCATTTGGAAAAGCCGGCTCGTTGGCAGCAAGCGCAAATATTTCACCTGCCGCGCCATACGGAATAAAGTCGGACCAGCGCCGTCCATCCCACCGCGCGTTGTTGGCGATGGGAACGGTGTTGATAATCGCAGGACTGTAGAAATCGCCGAACTGGCCGCCGAGATAAAGAAACTCGGTTGGGTATTGCGGATTCGCCGCGATGATCGCGGGATACGGCGACCTGTTTTTATACACCAGCGTCGTCCACGCCGTGCCGCTCCAGACGTCCACGATTCTAATGGAGACGTCGGCGAAGTACATTAAATAAATTTTTCCAACGCCGTCAACCGCGAGGCCATTGACCAAAAACGGCGTAACGAACGGAGCGAGACTGCGCCACTGGCCATTTTCCCAATAAACCAGCGGGCCGGCAACGGTTGTGCCGTTGTCGTTCACGGCCGTGCCGATATCGCCGGTGACATAAACTCGATTCGCGTTATCGATCGCAATACCGGCAACACGTTCACCGAAGCGCGGACCGTCGGTCAAACCTCGTCCCAACGCTGACCAACTCGCGCCGTTCCAGCGCGCCATGTAATTCGCATTCACCTGCACCCGGCCGGCATTATACACGCCGGTGAAATCGCCGCCGGCATAAACATTATTGTTCGCATCAACCGCCAGCGCGGTAACCGCGTTGCTGCCGGTGTTGACAATGCCTTCGCCGAGCGGCTCCCATGCCGATTGCGCCGCGTTCCATTTGCCGATCCGCCCAATGGTAACTTGCGAACCATTGGGGTTGAAGCCGCGCGTCAAATTGCCGCCGACGTAAACATTGTTATTCGCATCAATCGCGAGCGCGAACACGTCATCATCGACGCCGCCACCCAATGCTTCCCATTTGCCCGCAGCTTGATTCCACTTCGCAATGTTCAGCGCATCGACTTCGGTGCCGTCGCTGTTGCGAGCGGTTTCAAACACGCCGCCGACGTAAACGTTGCCCTGCGCATCGACGGCAATTGCTTCCGCCCGGCCGCCGGAAAAACGGTCGCCGAGAATCTGCCATTGATTGCCGCTCCATTTCGCGACGCGCAAAGACTGGAAGCTGCCATCTTGAAAATTGCCGGCGATATAAACATGGCCTTGCGCATCGACGCAAGCCGCGTTCGCGCCGTATTCCACCGGGCCGGCGTTGCCGGTGAGATATTTTTGCCAAAACGCATCGCGGCGGCCCGTGAGCTGCGCCTGCGCATTTGTTATTGCCAATAGGCATGTCGCGGCGAGGATTATGAAAATTTTGAAGTTTGCTTTCATCATAATATTCATTTTGTCATTTGGATTGGGATTAAAACACCCGCGTCTCGCGCGAACTTACACCACGAGAATTTTGGTGGCCCAACTCATCGTCGCGGCGGTGAGCTGCGGATTCGTAAATTGCGCGTTCTTGCCGGTAAAATCTTCTTCAACTACCCCACGGGCAGTCGCACACACTCTTCAGACATAAATGGGAATTTTTAACGCAATGACTTTTGCCAAAGCGTCTTTCAAGGGCGGCCATCCGACCGGAGTCACATGATTCGACACGGAACTTCGCATGAGCACCACGGCATCCCCGGCCAGCTCGATGCGCACCTCGTTTCCCGCTTCTTGCAAGGCCGCCGCCCAAACGAATGGAAAGTTAGCTCGCGTCGGATTCTCTGAGCCGGCGAGGCCGATGAGAAGAAATTTTTGCATGCCGGGAACCTCAACACTGGTTGCAGCAACCCAATCTGGGGCGCTGCCGACAATCGCGGCAGCACCCAGATGGCCGCTCTTTTTTAGAAACGCCCTGCGGTTTGACATGGATAATCTTCTTTGGAGAACTTTGCGATTGCGCTATTTATGCGTTGTCCTTTTTTCCACGGAAGCGGATTTTTCAGTTGCTGCATGATCGCGTTTGATTAATAACGGCCCGCAACAACAACTTTCCAGCACCGCCGCGACTGCGAGTGCGACGCCGGCCAGCAACCAACTGCGAAATATCGTGCGTTGTGACATGGAATTTTTCTCCTGAATATAAATGGCTTTTTAATTCTACTTAGCCGCATTTAAAATTGTATCCACGAAACATACGAAAAACGCACAAAAGCATTTTAGTGCATTTCGCGTGTTCAGTGGGCCACGCAAAGCAATCTGATTAAGTTGAATAAAAATGCGTGAAATTTTTCGCTTTCAAATTTGCAATGCTTTTGGCGCGGTCTCAGAACACCGGAATGAGAAGGCCAACCGCCACGCTCACCTCTCTGGTCTTCGCGGCCGGTGCGTTGTCATCCTTCACGATATTCGTCAAGCCCAGCATGTAGCGCACGCTCGCGACGCCGCGAAACTTTCCCAGCGGAAACGACACGCCGCCGCCGAGATTCAAGCCGAGATTCGTGGATTTCTTGCGATTTTTAAGGTCGGTTTCATCCTCATTTTTCTGGCCGTTGAAATTCGTCGTCGTTTTGCTTTTGGCCGTTAACAAAAGCCCGAACGTGCCGCCACCACGCACAAACGGTTTGATTTTTCCGGCGCCAAATTCATAACGCGCTTCCACCGGAATGTTGAGATACGTAAGCGTCTCTTTATTTTCAAAAGAATAGCTGCCGCCTTCGCCGCCCTCTTCGCCGGATTTATAGCTGCTGCCCGTGCCGGTATAATTCATGCCGGTGGAAAAACGCAGCGGCCCGTGATCGCATAAAACCACGTCGGCGCCGAAAAAGAGGGCCATGAGGCAATCGGCCTCGTCATTGCCGTCTTCGGAAAATCTTGACTGGTTGGTTCCCGCCGTCACAGCGAGACTGCGCCCACCCGTATCCTGCGCGCGCAAAGCGAGCGTCCCGAAAATCGCCAGCGCGGCGACGGTTAAAATTTTCTGCATAACTTTATCTCCTAAAATTATTCGTGGTGAAAAACCGGTGGCGTTCGCCGCTCACAAATTACATAAATCCGGCTTCGCGCTCAACTCCATGAAAATGTAGGCGGAGGCTACATGAGAATGGGGGCACCACAGCAGTCATTTTATGGCTAAAGCAAGTTGTGCTCTGGACAAAAATTTTTTTGTGCGTTGTCCCAGAGCGATTTTTGCTTGACGGCGCGATTGCAACGCCGCCGGAAAAAGGCTTGCAATCATCCGTGATTCTGTTTATCTTTTTCTCGTTACGCAAACATAACTGGCGCGACAAATCTTTTGGAGGATTCATGCCCGGTCATATTTTCATCTCTCACGCCACGAAAGACGATCCCTTCGTCAAAGAGCTTCGTATTGCCCTTGAAAGCTTGAAACTGCCCGTGTGGGTGGATTCCCGCAATCTGCGCGGCGGCAACAAGCTCAAGCCCGAAATCGACAAAGCCATCGAAGAAGCGCGCCAAGTCATCGTCGTGCTCAGCCCCAACACCGTGAACTCGCCGTGGGTGCGCAAAGAAATTTCCAAAGCGCTCGAAATCGAAAAGACTCGCCAAGCCGAGGGCTATCGCGTCATTCCGCTTTTGTTGCCCGGCATCGAGCCTTCCGCTCTCGCACTGTGGTTTGATGAAGAACCAATGGGCATCAAAGTGCAACTCACCACCGGTGGCGTGGCCGATGCCCTCCCGCACATTCTCGCCGCGCTCGGCGAGGCGCTGCCCGTTGATGCGCAGACCGGTCCAACCTTCGACGCGCGGCCCGTGGAAGAACTCGTGCTCAAGCTCGTCGATCCGCAAATCCTCACGCACGAAGGCAAGCGCCGCGTGAACGCCATTGCGACGCTCGTGTATGAACCTGCCGATAAAACCGCGCGCAACGTGGAAAGCAAACGCTACGCTTTCACTGCGCCGCTCGGACCGATTGAAGCCAATGACCTGCGCTGGTATTTGGAAAGTTATTATCTCTGGCCCACCGGCGTGTTTCAACAGCGCGCTGCGGCCATTGAAAAGAAACTGCCGCAATGGGGACAGGATTTGTACAACGCCGCCTTGCGCGATCCGCTCGCTGCCGATACGCTCAATGCGTGGAAGAACAAAGCCGACGGCGTCGAACGCCGCTTCTCGATTTATATCGACAGCGACCCCGCGCCGAACGCCGATGCCGCCAGCCACAAAGCCACATTGGAAGCCGCGAGCAGCATGCTCGGCCTCCCGTGGGAATTGCTGCACGATGGCAAAGGCTATCTCTTTCGTAGCAAAAATGCCGTGGCCGTGCGCCGCCGTTTGCCCAATCGCGAAGCGCGCGCCGTGCGCCCCACGCAATTGCCCATTCGCCTTCTCCTCCTCAGCCCGCGACCCGAGGACAAAACCACGGGTTACATCGACCATCGCGTGAGCGCGAAGCCGCTGGTGGAAGCCGTGGCGAGTTTGGGCGAACTCGTTCAGCTCACCGTGCTCACGCCGCCCACGCTTTCCGCGCTGCGCAATGAACTCAATCGCGCCGCAAAAGCCAACCAGCCCTATGACGTGGTGCATTTCGACGGCCACGGCGTTTATGATCGCGAGCATGGTTTGGGCGCGCTCTGCTTTGAAGATCCGCACGATCTCGACAAGCTCGCGGGCCGCGCGATGGCGTTGATCAATGCCGAGGAGTTGGCCAACGATCTGCGCGAGCATCGCATTCCGCTCATGTTTTTGGAAGCCTGCCAAAGCGCGAAAGTGGAAGACGACCCCACGGCCTCGGTGGCCGCGAAATTATTGGAATGCGGCGTGACCTCCGTGGTGGCCATGAGCCACAGCGTGCTCGTGGAAACCGCGCACCGCTTCGTGGCCGCGTTTTATCGCCAACTTGCGAGCGGCAGCCGCGTGGGCGAGGCCATGCTCGCGGGCCAGGAAGCGCTCGCCGCCGACACGTGGCGCGGCAAAATTATGGGCGCGGGCGAGCTGCATATGCACGATTGGTTTGTGCCCGTGCTGTTTCAAGAAGAGCAAGACCCGCAGCTCATCAACCGTTTGCCCGGCGAGGCTGTGCAGCGTTTGCAGCAACAGCAAGCGCAGCTCCGTTTGGGCGCATTGCCCGCAACCCCGGCGCACGCGTTTCATGGCCGCAGCCGGCAGTTGCTCGCGTTCGAGCGTTTGCTGCACACGCACAACTACGCCGTGGTGCGCGGCACCGGCGGCGCGGGCAAAACCACGCTCGCCGTGGAACTGGCGCGCTGGCTCGTGGCCAGCAAACGCTTTGGCCGCGCCGCGTTTGTGAGTTTGGAAAACCTGCACGACGTGCGCAGCGTGCTCGATAGTGTGGGCCGCCAACTGCTGCCCGCGTATTCCGTGGCCGAGTATAAAAATTTAAACGAAGCCCTGCAGCCCGTGAGCCGCGCGTTGCAAGATCACCCCACGATTATTGTGTTGGATAATTTGGAAAGCATTCTGCCGGACGCGAACGGCACGGTGCCCGTGACCGCAGTGCCGTATGCAGAATTTTTTGCGCTCTGCGCCAACCTGCTCGCCAGCGACAATGACACGCGCCTGGTGTTTACCACGCGCGAGACTTTGCCCGCACCGTTTGACCACAAGCTGCGCGAGATCGTGCTCGGCCCGCTTGACCGCAACGATGCCATTGCCGTGGTGAGCAGTGTGATGAAAGCCGAAGGCTTGCAACCCCAAGCCACGGACCCCGGCAGCACGCCGCAAGAGATTGAGGATTTGGTGGAGGCCGTGAACTGCCACGCGCGCGCGTTGGTGTTGCTCGCCCGCGAAGTGGCGCGACAAGGCGTGCGCAGCACCACGGAAAACTTGCACCGCCTCATGGCGCAGTTGGAGCAAAAGAAGCCCGGCGACCGCGAAAATTCTTTGTATGCGAGTGTGGAGCTGTCGTTGCGCCGTTTGCCGGAGGAGGTGCGCGCGCAGATAAAGCCGCTGGCTATGTTTTATGGCGGAGCGCATTTGGTTTTGATCAAGCAAACGTTGGAAGTTGACCAGCAAAGCGCAGGGCGCATAGCGCAAGGGCTGATTGCAGTTGGCCTTGCGCAACAAATGAACTACGGCCACCTGCGCTTTGACCCGGCCTTAGCGCCTTATTTGTTGGCGCAAATGAATGAGGCCGAAACCGCCCAAGCCCGCACGCGCTGGGCCGAGGGCATGCGGCAGTTGTTGGGTTATTTGTATCAGCAAGTTTTTAAAGATACGCAGCAAGCGCTCCAACTCACCCTGCTGGAATTGCCCAATCTTCTGGCCCTGCTCGATTGGGGCAAAGAGAATTTGACGCCGGAAGAGGTGGTCGGCTTAACCAGCAGCATGGAAACTCTGCTCCAACACCTCGGTCGACCGCAGGCCCTGGCGCGCGTGGTGGCCGTGCGCGGGCACGCGGCCAAGCAACTCGAAGATTCAGAAGGAATCGGCGGCTGGAGCCATGCGCGGTTTGAAGCGGAACGTGCTCGCATTGAACGGCTGCTGGACAGCGGCGATATGCAAGCGGCTTACACGGCAGCGCAGCAGTTTGTGCAAAATTGTTTGAATGCAGGCGAACAAGCTTATGTGAACGCAGACTATGACATTGCTGTTGCCCACTTTCTGCTCGGCCGCGTGCTCGAAATGGGCGGCGCGGCTGAGGCGGCGCTGTCGCCCTTGGCCGAGGCACAAAAACGCTTTCAGCAACTGGCCGATGCCGGCAACACCAGCGCTGCGGGAATGGCTTCGACTGCCATTACCGAAAGCGGCGATTGTTTGAGGAATTTAGGCCGGTTGGAAGAAGCGGTAACGGCTTATGGAGAAGCTATTAAGTTGGATGAAAAACGTGGGGCCGATAGAGACGTTGCCGTTGGCAAAGGCCAACTCGGCACGGTGCGCATGCTGCAAAAGAAGTATGACGCAGCACTACAAGCTCATGCCGAAGCGCGTGACCTATTCGAAAACCTGGGCGAGCCGGGCAGCGTCGCAACCGCCTGGCATCAAATCGGCATGGTGCATAAACGAGCAGGACAGTACGACCGCGCCGAGTCGGCATACCGCCAGTCTCTGGCAATTAAAGTGGCGCGGAAAAACCGTGAGGGTGAGGCCGGTAGCCTATTTGAACTTGGCTCGCTTTATATCGATATGAGGCGGTTGGAAGAAGCTGTAATCTTTTTCAAGCAAGCCGCTGATATTTGTGTTGAATTACGAAATTTGTATCGCGAGGGGATGGTTCGCAATAGCATCGCCAACACGCTGATCCAATTGCAGCGCTACGACGAGGCCCGCACCGAACTGCTGCGCGCCATTGAATGTAATAAACCCTACGGCCATGCGGCCGAGCCGTGGAAGACGTTTAGTATTTTGTATGATCTGGAGCAGGCCACCGGCAACCCGCAAGCCGCAGCCGCCGCGCAGCAACAGGCCATTGCCAAATACCTCGCGTATCGCCAGGCTGGGGGAGGGGAGCACGAATGGTGGGCGCAGGTTGGGGCCGCAGCAGTGCAAGCTATAAACGAAGGACGCATTCGTGAAATGCGGAATCAATTGACACAAATGTCCACGACGGATGCTGGCAAACTCTACATTTCAAAATTGCTAACCATTCTTTCCGGCAACCGCAACCCCGCCCTCGCCGCCGACCCGAATTTGAATTATGCCTATGCAGCGGAATTGCAACTGCTGCTGGAGCGGTTGGGTAAATAATCGCCCGTAGAGACGTGCCGCCGGCACGTCTCTACATGTTGGCA